>JAFTXL010000146.1 GCA_017464985.1 Clostridia bacterium
TCAGAAACCGTCTTTTCATACTCCGCAAGTGCAATCTCATAATCCGCAAGGGCAGTCTCGTACTCATCCCGCTCTGATTCCGAAGCATCCTCGCCGGGCTCTTCCGGCTTTGCAGGATCTTCCGCATCAAGAACATATCCGTTACTTTCAAGCCAATAGTCCATATATTTTTCCGCGTAAGACATCAGAATGGCATATCGTTTCGACTCATTAACATTCATTCCATAGTAATATGTCATAAACTCGTCTCTCGAAACACCATAATATTCGGCACCGTCAGTTGCAGTTTTATCCAAAGCCGTAATCACAGACTCAATGTCTTCATCAGTTAAAAGTTCCTTTTCCTCTCCTAAAAAACCGGAAATGTGATATGTGTGGCATATTTCCAGTGCACGGTCTACTGCGATTTCAAAATATGTCTTTTCGGAATCTTCCGGTTTTTGCTCTAGATAATTTAAAAGAATCTCATACTTCTCATCATCTGTAGCACCATCCTCATATTCAATATCACTTGAGTAATATACCTCGGAGAAAGCAGTATACAGACATGAATAAAAGTCACTTGCGTAAATCGGATTGCCTTCCATCATTGCAACATAATCTTCTGTCGCAGCCGCATCATTTGCTGAATCCGCCTCGCTTTGAGCCGCCGTACCGTCAGAAGGCTGCGCCGTCTCTGATATAGAATCTACACCCTTTTTGAAAATGCCCTCAGTACATCCTGTAAGACATGTAACCATCAGCACGAAAGCTGCAGTAAACGAGCCGAATCTTTTTAATGTTTTTAAATTCATAAAACGCTCCTAAACTTTTTTAACCTATTCATTTCCGTATTCTTCTATGATTCTGTACATAGAAGCAGCTTCATCTTTCTTCACCGTCTCTTTAACAGAAAAAATCTCAAATTTTACATTGCCTCCGGCAAAACCTACTTCTACAACATCACCCGGTTTAACCGCAGCACTTGCTTTCACCACTCTGCCGTTAATGCTGACTCTTCCGGCGTCACACGCTTCATTTGCAACACTGCGTCTTTTTATAACTCGTGAAACCTTTAAAAATTTATCTATTCGCATATTTTTACCTTTTCTTTTTTATCATTACTTAACGCTTTTTATTATGCTTTCAGTATATCTCTTAAGCGCAATCTCAGCCTCTACGCCTTCTTTTTCAGAACGACGGCATATCTCATACAACAGCTTTCCGACCTGTTCCTCATCGCCGAAATCCGTATTTCCAAAATATTCAGTATTTTCTCCGAATACATCTGCATCACTGACAACAGAATCGGCTTTTCTTATTTTTTTAGCAGCCTTTGACGCTCTCATAAGAGCCGGGAAAGTCTGCGGGATGTCCTCAAGATCCTGTTTAAGTGTGCTGAAACCTTTTTCTTTAAGTTTTGCCGCCTCCCAGTTATCAAGTGCCTCATCCTCATTATCGGCATGCTCGTTTCCGAATATATGCGTATGCCGTGACAGCATTTTACGCGCGCATCTGTCCGTTACATCTTCAAAGCAAAACTCGCCGTTTTCCTCTCCTATAATACAATGGAATATAACCTGCAGAAGAACATCGCCAAGCTCCTCCGTCATCTTAGGAATACTTTCTTTCTCAATCGCTTCAACAGCTTCGTATGCCTCTTCGACCATAGGCTTTACAAGCGACAAATGAGTCTGCACCCTGTCCCACGGACATCCTTCGGGGGAACGGAGTTTTTCGATAATATCGTACAAATCTTCAAATGTATATTTTTCATTTTCACCTTTTTTATTAACCGCTATCACTCAAAACAGCTCCTTTTTTTTTCTGCGCAATTCGATTATAATTGGACAGATAAATTATTTAATCAGCATCTGTACATGCATTGCCTGTAAGTATATCACACTTTCACAGCCAAGGTATATATTATATATGTTAAATTTTTAGACAGTCTTATGCAGTACACGGAAAGAGACTTTATTATGAGCACCGACACATTTTTGCATGACAACATAATTGAATACTGTATGAGCGAAGCACTGTCCGAGGCGCAGGCGGCGTATACGGACAATCCACAGTGCGCCGATATTCCGGTCGGCTGTGTAATCGCGGATTCAAACGGAAACATAGTTGCGCGCGCCCATAATACACGGGAAACATCACATTTAGTTACAGGTCACGCCGAAATATCGGCACTAAACGCAGCTGCGGAGATAACAGGAGATTTCCGTTTAAACAATTTATATCTTTTTGTAACATTGGAGCCATGCCCAATGTGTGCAGGAGCAATTGCCGCGGCGCGCCCGGCGGCGGTATTTTACGGCGCGCCGAACACATCAAACGGTGCCTGCGGCACCATTTACAACATACTTCATCCACATGTGAGAGTGTACGGAGGGATAATGTCACGCGAATCGGCCGCTCTTATCAGAGATTTTTTTGAAAAACTGCGAAATACCGCTTCGGGAAATATTTGAAGTCAGCATAAATTTTCATGACAATATTTCATTGGATTTTTTA
Organism: Clostridia bacterium; assembly: GCA_017464985.1. The sequence goes on from JAFTXL010000146.1 coordinate 2,500, forward strand.
TATACGTTATGTTATGCTGAATTGAATAATCGACATACATTGTAAAAATTTGCGGAGGCGCCATGAACTGCTTGGATACAAAAAACAAAACATACTATAAGAAAATTTTTTATTTTGCAATGGCAGCTTTTATACTGCTGTTTTTTATATCTCTTTTTGTGACACACGGCGAAAGCATGAGAGGAGTATTGTTTTGGAACGGGCAGGACACATTTATGGATCATTTCAACAGCGTAATATATAACGCCGTTGACCCGTACGAAAACGACGTTATATACCCGCCGCTTTCCACGCTTACATACAGACTTTTGTATCAGATAATACCCGTGGACGCATTTAATTCGCTTATAACAGACCCGACAGAGCTTCTTCAGCCGCCGGAAATGAAAATATATCATCAATTCACGTTCGGATTTGTTTTACTGGTAATGTTTACATCAATAGTTTTCTTTTATGCAATAAATGAATTAAAACAGGGCACCAAAGCAGAAAAAGTGCTTTTCACATCGGTAATATGTTTCTCAGCGCCAGTACTTTTCATGATTGATCGTGGAAATAATATTGCTGTTCCTCTTGCACTCAGCATACTTTATCTTGCGCTTTACCGGTCAGAAAATAAAGTGGCGAAAGAAATCGCATTAATTGCGCTCGGAATGGCAACAGGCTTCAAGCTGTATCCCGTAGCTTTCGGAGCTTTGCTCGTCAGGGAGAAAAAATATAAAGAATTTGTACGTGCGGCAATATATTGTATACTTTTCACAATCGTACCGTTCTTCATTTTTTATGACGGGTTTGACAGCATTATGCTGTTAATCGGAAACATTTCGGGCAACAGCACAAACAGAGGACTAAACGACGCAGACCAGCTTGGATTTTCAAAGATGCTTATTTATCCTCTGAACGTACTGCGCATAAGAGTCACCGACTTAGCAGCGTCAGGAAAATTTTTTAATTATTTTGTTACAGCAGCCTCTGTTATTTCAGTTTTCTTTATAAAGAAACGCTGGAAAGCGGTTCTCCTCTGTGCATGTATAATTTACGGTTTTCAGGATATTTGCGTAAGTTATATGCTTACATTCCTTATACTTCCGCTGACGCTTATGCTCGACGAAGAAACAGAAAACAAACCTATAAATTACATATATTTAATATGTTTTATCCTGATGTTCGCTCCGGTGCCGTTTAAGATACCGTCTACAGACGTATGGACAAGATATGCCATTGAAAAAATATCCAGCTACGCGGTCGGACTTGCGACAGGACTTGCCGTAATCGAAGCATTCGGAGATATTTTCTCGGAAATTGAAAAGAAATTAGGCATCAGCAAACTCAAAAGTGCAATTACAACGGTCACAGCAACTGTAATATTCATATTTACGGAAGTTTTTATCAATCCGGGTGCTTGGTTTGATATTGGTATCGGCATTTCATCAGACAGCGGCAGCGCCGACATTCTGAAAACAGTCATAAGTTTTGTAATAACAGCAGGCGCTTGGTTTGCCGTAATGTTTTATTTCCACAAAAAAAGCAGCTCCCTGTGTCCTGAAGGAAAGGAAGCGAAAACGGACATATGAAGACCTTTTTTAAAGATTTTAAGAATTTTGCTTTAAATCCTAAATTTATTATTCCCCTTATTCTCTCCGTTGCATTAGGTTACGGCTATGTTCTGAACCATTTTGCTATAGGAATTGATGACCTCACCAGGCCGAGATATATACAGGGTGAGCTCATTGCTCAGGGGCGTCTGAGCGGTACGCTTATAAGCTATCTCTTCGGATACACAGAATACCGTCCGTTTTGGGAGGATTTTGTTTCAATACTTTTTATAATCTTAGCTGCTTTTGTTGCGGCAATTTTCCTGAAGCGTATTACAAAAGACAGAGTTCACCCACACGTGTATACTTTTTTTGCATGTTTTCTTGCAACTTATCCAATCATAAACGAAATTTTCCTCTACGCAGGGTCAGGGCTCAATATGGGTATCGGCTATGCGCTCACTTTTATCGCAGCCATTCTCATGGAGGATTTCTTTGAGAAAAAAAAATGGTATACAATTGCATTCTGCACTCTGATATTTATTTTTAACATTTCAATGTATGAATCATTTGTTTTTGTATACAGCTGCTGCGTATGCGGTGTGCTCACAATTAAACAGCTGATGGCAGACGAAATCTTCCCACAAATTAATCAAACAAAAAATCAAAAATCACAAGAAAAACTCCCGTTAAAAAAAATAATTACACAAATCTTATGGTATATTTTACCCTTAATACTCGGTTTTGTTTTTGAATATATTATTTCTGCAGGAGTAAGAAGTTTTCTCAATCTGGAAACAAGCACAAATGCGGCATCCTATATTGTATTTCCGCCGAAAATCCGCGAAGTAATTACATTTTCCGTTTACCGTTATATATTTAACGGACTATGGTATCTTCCTATAACGATTCTTGTCATAAGCGGCATTGTTATGCTCATAATAACTGCCAGAAATTGCATAAGATGTAAAACTCCCGTATATCTGCTTTATACTGCAGGTATGTTTCTTTCGGTACTTGCGCTGCCAATTTTACAAAGCGGCGAAATCAAATACAGAACTTCTCAAAGCCTTGTTATGTTTTGCATTTTTCCTCTTACATTGCTTTTACAAAAATGTTTATGCGGCAAAAGCAAAATAAAACAGTATACAACAATCGCGGTTTCGCTTCTTCTAATACTTGCTCAA
>JAFTXL010000147.1 GCA_017464985.1 Clostridia bacterium
CACTCACTTTCACCACACAAAAAGACTCTTTTTCTGCACGTCCGGACAGCTCCGAATACTTTTCTTCATTCTGCACGAACACGGCAGCAGCGCCGTTTTTTATTGCGCCGTCGGCATACTTGTGGCCGTCTGTACTAAAGCCTTTAATGCATATAAAAGCATCTCCCTGTGTACACTTGCGGTTATCAATGCAGATATCCTTTACTTCTATGTTTATATCTCCCGATATGTTCTCTGTGTCAATATTTTTTAATAAATCTTTTATTTTCATATTAACCTCCGATACAGCTAATCGCCTTCTATAGTATCTACATTCTCGGAACTTTCCATATCTTCAACAAGCTCCAATTCAACGACAGTACCCTTATCAACATATATACCGGGTTCAACGCTCTGACCTACTACCGTTCCGAGATTAGAAGCCCGCATACTAAGTCCCATGCCAACCAGCGTCGCATGCGCATCTTCAATAGACAACCCTGTAAGTTCCGGAACCCTCACTTGAGAAATCTCAGCATCATACTCTGTATAAAGCACTATCGTTGACTCTCTTGCCACTTTCACACCTGCAGCCGGGAACTGTGTCACTATTTCGGCATCATCCGATTTATCCCCGACAATGATGTAGTTAAACTGAGAGAGATTCAGAGTATATGTGGCATCCGCTACAGTACCGCCTGTAAAAGACGGAACTTCATAAGGTGTAAGTAAGTTATCAAGGTCTTTTTCCGTATACCGCTTTTCAATCTCCAGATAATCCATAATCTCTTTAAAAAGAACTCCTGCTACACTTGCGGCGTGGAAACCTCCGGAAGCTCCGCCTATTGTAGGATGGTCAATAACCACAAGTACAACTACTTCCGGGTCATCAGCAGGCGCAATGCCTGCAAAAGAACATACATATCTTCCTGTCGCATCAGTTGTAGTCGTCTCCGATGTACCTGTCTTCCCGGCAACTCTGTACCCTGAAACATAAGCACGGCTGCCGCCGCCGTTTGCGACGGTATTTTCAAGCATTTCCAGAAGAGCCGCAGATGTTTCCTCCGATATTACCTGTCTGACAATCTCCGTATCATATCTTTCGATAACATTTCCGGCGCTGTCCGTTATCTCTTTCACTATTCTGGGTTCATATAAATAACCTCCGTTTGCAACTGCGCAGTACGCAGTTGCAAGCTGTATAGGTGTAATCTGCAATCGCTGTCCAAACGAAGCAACAGCCATATCTATTTCAGTCGGGTCAGTGTGAATAACACTGTTTGCTTCACCAGAAAGCATTATACCCGTCTTTTCGGTGAACCCAAATGCTGAAATATAGCTGTAGAATTTGCTTATACCAAGCCTTTGCGCCGCCTGTACCATTATAGGGTTGCATGAATTCTGGATAGCCTTAGCAAAAGTCTCGCTGCCATGTCCTACTTTATTCCAACAATGGATAGTCCACCCTGAAAGCGTTATCGGGGAGTCGCTGAAAACCGTTTCAGGAGTAACAGCGCCCTCTTCCAAAGCTGCGGCTGCAGTTATGGTTTTAAATGTAGAACCCGGCTCATATGTATCAGTCAGTGTCTTATTACGCCTAACAGTTGAATTCAATATTTCAACCGACTCATAAGAACCGTTCACCCACTCTGTCGGATCCATTCCGTCAGGGCAATCATACGGCGAATTTAAATCAAAATCAGGATTAGACGCCATTGCCAGTATGTCTCCAGTATCCGGATCCATAACAATACAGCAGCATCCTTCCTCAATTCCAAAGTCAATAGTCGCATCAGCTAAGGCATCTTCAACCATAGACTGGATCGATGCATCAATCGTCAGCGTCACATCATATCCCTCAACAGGTTCAATTCTTGTTATTTCATTTGATGGCAATTCATTTCCGAGTGCATCAACTTCTGTAATAATTTTTCCGTCCGTACCGGAAAGAACATCGTCAAGAGCACGCTCAACACCGCACACAAGACCGTTTCCGTCACGTCCTGTAAAACCTATTATATGCGACGCCAAAGATCCGTTCGGATAATACCTCTTTGTATCACTGTCAACATACACGCCCTTTATTCCGTTTTCTTCTATCCACGCGGAAATCTCATCTCCGACTTCAATGTCAATTTTCGACGCTACTTCAAGATAGTTACCTGATGCCTTCAATTTTTCAAGAAGACTGTCGTAGTCTGTGCCCAGCATCTCAGACAAACCTTTTGCGACTTTTTCACGGTACGCATCAAGACCGATATCGGATTTTCCGCCTGCTGTATTTATCTCTGTTCTGCTCAACGTAACTTTATTTGCGGAAATACTTATAGCAAGTACCGTTCCGTTCTTATCCGTAATAGTACCCCTTGACGCAGATATTGTTCTGCCCGAATTCTGCTGCTGATACGCCGAACGGCGCAGCTCAGAACCACGTACAAACTGAAGCCACGCCACTCTACCGACCAACACAACTATTGCAACCACACATACAACAAGCGCTGCAATTGACCAATTTTTTATGCTTTTATTATTTTCGGTACTGTCTGTCGAGCATACCGTTTTAAAAATTTTCTTAAACAACAAAACAACCTCCCTGTGCAATACATTATTATGTATATTTTCGCAAGGACGGTTTTACCACATTACAAAACAATTATTGTTTCAATCAATAAAACCTAAAAATTCTTTAACACTCTTAAATATATCCTTGTACCAAACAAGATCTTCCTCAACGTCTGTCTCTTCAATACTATTTATCATTTGTGTCTGATCCACAGGTGCAATTGACAGATTAACAGTCTGATATGCCTGCGGTTTCTGAAGTCCCAATTCATTCTGCGCGACAGAATCAATATCAACTATATTGGATTCACTCTGTATAATCGCTTCAAGACGTCTGTTCTCAGCATTCACAGCCTCAAGCTGTGTATTTATCTGTTTTGTACTGTAATTCATCTCGTATATAGAAGCATATCTGCACATCAAAACAGTCGCAAGTATAAAAACCAACGCAATACATCCTACAAGACTTTGCTTTATCTTTTTATTCTTACGTTTGATTTCAATCTCGTAAAGTGCCGAAACACGTTCTTGTTTCTCTTCCTTTTTTTCAACTTTTTGTCTTTTGTATCTTGCGTCACCCGGCTCCGAATACGGTAAATCTCTTATTTCTTCAGCCAATGAACCTCTTGTGTATCTCATAAACACTCCTCAATTTCAGGAAACTCCATAATAACCTTATGAAGCTCCGCACTGTAATTTTATTATTCTGATTTTTCTTTTGTACCTTAATTAACTTTTATCTTATGTATAAATGTATTTTACAAATATGTAAAAACTACTTTTTTTCAAAAACTCTCAGTTTTGCGCATGCAGACCTTGAGTTTTCGGAACATTCCTTCAAAGAAGGTTCTATCGGCTTTGTTGTCACAACACGGCCTTTTGAAACTTTACCGCACACACACACCGGGAAACTCGGAGGACACTCGCACGGTCTTTCTGCTTTTTTAAATTTCTGTTTAACGATTCTATCTTCAAGCGAATGAAATGTGATAATACACAGCCTTCCGCCCGGATTCAACAAATCAATTGCTTTATCTATCACATCTTCCAGAACCTCAAGCTCATGGTTTACCTCAATCCTGACAGCCTGAAAAGTTCTCTTTGCCGGATGTCCCTCACCTTTCGCAAAACGCTGAGCAGGAGGAATAGACGCTTTGATGACATCAACCAGTTCATAAGTTGTAGCGATAGGCTTTTCTTTTCTCCGCTCAACAATCTTTGCAGCAATCTTCTTTGACCACTTTTCTTCGCCATATCTGAATATGATATCCGAAAGCTCACGCTCACTGTACTCATTTACAACATCGTATGCTGAAAGCTCATTGCTTTTATCCATCCGCATATCAAGCGGCGCATCAAATCTGTAACTGAATCCGCGTTCCTCCGTATCAAGCTGATAAGAAGAAACACCTATATCGAGAAGTATTCCGTCAACTTTTTCAATATTGAATTGCTTACAAACATCTGTTATTTCAGAGAAATTCGCATGGTACGTCTCAAATCCCGCATCTGTCTTTTCACACACTGCAGAAAGTCTGTTACGCGCAACACTTAACGCTTCCTCATCCTGGTCGATTCCTATAAGCATACCGCCTTTACCAAGTCTTTTAAGAACTCCCGATGCATGTCCTGCTCCGCCCAAAGTGCCGTCAACATATATGCCATCACACTTAATGCGCAAATTCTCCATACATTCTTCAAATAATACAGGTATATGCTTAAACTCTTTTAAATTTTCACTCATTCCTGTACCTCCGCTATCCCAAGCAAATTGTTCATGCTCAACTATAAGCATCGCACGGAACGTGTATTACAGCATGCCGAGCGAACGCGCAACTTCAATACTGTTAGCATGATCAAAGCTGTTTTCAAGCTCGTCATAAGTATTGCTGTCCCAAATCTCAATAAACTCAATTTTGCCTACGGTACAGATATCTTTTGTAATTCCGGCTTTCTGTCTGAGCTCCGGAGGCAGCACCATACGGTACTGTGCATCAAGTTCAATGCACTTAGCAGCATCCACGAAGCAACGCTCAATACCGCGTGTATCAACATTTCCACTTCTTTTTGCCTCCAGAAGATTCTTCAAAAGCTCCTGGTACTTATCATATGTATATGCTCTGATGCATTTAGGGTTATCTATATTAAGCGTAAGCATAAGCTTTCCGCCCAACTCTTCACGAAATGAAGCCGGAACAATAGTTCTGAATTTTGAATCAACAGTATTTCTATGCGTTCCAACCAGCATTTTGCAGATAACCTCCCATCTTTTATGTGGAAGAAAATCCCACACATAATAAATCTTCTGTACTTAAATAATCTTTTCTTTTGTGTTTAATTTAATAAATTTTTCTTTTGTATAGTATCTTTTCATTTGTATATAATTAATCTTTTGTATAACGGAGCAAGATAGTTTTTGCAGAAAAACGAAGAATATTTGGAATCAGCACTCTACTTTATTCACTTTTTAGCCACAAAGAACCACTTTTCTCCACCGCAAAAAGATAATACCACCTGAGTAGACATAATGCAAGGGAAAATTTATAATATTTTATAAATTTTTCAGAAATGATTTTGATACTAAATGACTTTCTCGTATTTTATAAAATATCAAATCAACATTGGCAGCAAACAGATATCATCAAAGCAAATCAAAACATGGGAAAATACGCCACTTGTGCATAAAGCGCAATTACTGAAATTTGGAATAATAAAAAACTTAAAAATTATTGCCACACAAAAAAGCACGATACCGTATTTAACAGCACCGTGCAAATCATTACAATAAGTTAAATCAAAAAATATATTATTAAAAAAAAAGCACCGCGACTTTACGCGATGCTCTTCATATAGTATCCGGCAGCGACATATTTTCACAGGACGTCTCCGTCCAACTATCGTCTGCATTACGGTGCTTAACTTCTGTGTTCGGCAAGGGAACAGGTGTACCCACCGCATCATTGCCACCGGATTTCTTTCTTTCCCACAGACCTTCAAAACCAAACAACAATTCAACTCTTTAC
>JAFTXL010000148.1 GCA_017464985.1 Clostridia bacterium
AGCGCAAAATACGACCGGAGTCAGAGCAATTTCTGAGTCATCTCCGAAATTTTTGAAACAGCAGATTGACGCTGTATTTGAGGATATTTTCCCGGACTCAGTAAAAATCGGTATGGTTTCTTCCGCGGAGCTTATTAAAGTAATAGCCGAAAGACTCAGGTTTTACGGAGCACGCAACATTGTGGTCGATCCCGTTATGGTTGCAACGAGCGGCTCAAAGCTGATGAAAACAGATGCGGTATGCACGCTGAAAGAGGAACTTTTGCCTCTTGCCGCGCTTGTTACGCCGAATATTCCTGAAGCTGAAATTTTGTCTGAAATAGATGTTTCAGGCAAGGAGGATATGATTTGCGCGGCAGAAAAAATCAATAAGGATTACGGATGCGCTGTACTGCTTAAGGGAGGTCACAGCGTAAATGATGCTAATGATCTTTTATATGTTGACGGAACATACCGTTGGTTTGAGGGCAAAAGGATAGATAATCCGAATACGCACGGTACAGGCTGTACTCTTTCCTCTGCCATTGCGTCAAATCTCGCGAAAGGCTTTGATATGATCGATGCTGTCCGCAGAGCAAAAAATTATATTTCGCTGGCGCTTGCAGCTCAGCTTGATCTCGGAAAAGGGTCAGGACCTATGAAACACTCGTTTGATCTTCAGGGTGAGTTTTCAAAGGAGGCGGAATGAAATGGAAGAAAAGCGTACGTCCGTATTTGAAAACGGATTGATTTGGTTTGGCGCGGCAGTATCAATTGCGGAAATACTTACAGGTACATATTTTGCTCCGCTTGGTTTCGGTAAAGGTTTGGCTGCGATTATAATCGGGCATGTAATCGGCTGCGCGATACTGTTTTTTGCGGGACTTATCGGCGGAAAAGTCCGCAAAAGCTCAATGGAAACGGTAAAAATGAGTTTCGGCAAAAAGGGAAGCCTTCTTTTTTCTCTGCTCAACATTCTACAGCTTGTCGGCTGGACTGCTATCATGATTTATGACTGCTCACTTGCCGCAAACGGAATTTGGAATACGGGAAACTGGGTTTGGTGCCTTGTTATCGGCTGTCTTATCATTCTTTGGATATTGATAGGAATTAAAAATCTCGGCAAAGTGAATACAATTGCGATGGCTGCGCTTTTTATTCTCACTGTTGTTCTGAGTTTTGTAATTTTTGGTAGAGGAAAAATGCAAAATGCAGCAGGAGAGACTATGTCCTTCGGCGCTGCGGCAGAACTGTCTGTTGCGATGCCGCTTTCGTGGCTGCCTCTTATAAGTGACTACACAAGAGAAGCGAAATATCCGATCCGTGCAACTGCTGCCAGCGCGGTTACTTATGGAATAATAAGCTGCTGGATGTACATTATCGGTATGGGCGCTGCTATATTAACAGCAGAGTCCGATATTGCTCAAATTATGGTAAAAGCAGGTCTTGGTATTGCCGGACTTCTTATAATTGTTTTTTCAACAGTTACAACTACTTTTCTTGATGCTTATTCTGCCGGAATATCCGGGGAGTCGGTATCACCGAAAATCAAAGGCAAATGGCTTGCTGTCTCAGTAACCGTTATAGGAACTGCCGGAGCAATATTTTTGCCTCTGACAGATATTACTGATTTTCTTTATTTTATCGGTTCTGTATTTGCGCCGATGATTGCGATTCAGATTGCGGATTTTTTTATTCTCAAAAAAGACAGCAGCGGCTGTACATTTTGCGTTCAAAATCTTATAATTTGGCTGGTTGGATTTATACTGTACCGATTGTTGATGACAGTAGATATTATTATCGGTAATACACTGCCTGATATGATTATTACAGTTTTACTGTGTATAATAGTTGATAAAATCAGACGGAGAGTAAAGAAATGAACAGATGCGTAATTATCGGCGGTGCTGAAATAGGAAGATATGACATTGTTAAGAGCTGTCTTAATATGGAAGATTTTAACATTTTATGCGACAGCGGACTTCGTCATATGGAGGCGCTGAATGTTAAACCGAACCTGATTATAGGCGATTTTGATTCTCATAACAATCCTATGCTTGATGTTGAAACTATTGTATTGCCATGTGAAAAGGACGATACCGATACAGTTTATGCCGTGAAAGAAGCATTAAAACGCGGATTTGACGAATTCCTGCTTATCGGCGTTGTAGGAGCAAGACTTGACCACACTATCGGCAATGTCTCTCTTCTTTATATGCTTGATTCCATTGGAAAGAAAGCAAAAATTGTTGATGATTACTCTGAAATGGAGATTGTTTCAAATGAAACGGCTTTTGTTGACGGCTCGTTTGCGTATTTTTCTTTACTGAATATTTCGGGAACAGCAAAGGGGGTTTCGATACAAAACGCAAAGTATCTGCTTGATAATGCTGAAATTACCTGTGAATATCAGTACGGTATTAGCAATGAGGTTTTACCGGGTAAGACGGCAGAAGTAGATGTGAGCGAGGGGAGGCTTTTGCTGGTAAAGGTTCGTAAGAAATAACTAATTGTTTTTCGCTGTCAGTCACTCTGGCCTTAGTTGAGCCTACTAACTGATTCTCATGTTTGCTGCAGCAAAACAAATCTCCCCACGGCATAGCTGTGGGGAGAAATATCATTCTACCGTTGATATTCCATTAAAAACAGGACATAAAACGAGCAAATGTTATTTTTTCAGAATGAGACATAGCTTGTCCGTTTACAAATTTGAATTTGCCGTGTATAAGTTAAACCCGTTCCGGAGTGTGGTGACAATGATGTGCTTATCAAAAATGTGTATTCAGTTATTTGCGGAACAGATGTTGCAGTATATACGAATGAGATTTACGGACCTCGTGCAAAAGCATCAGGTTTGTTATTTGACAGGACGCAGTACTTTAATTCTATTGAAAGAGTTCGTATGCTGCAGAAAAATATAATGCGACGGTTATTCCTGCGCATGATTGGGATTTGTTTAAAACGCTAAAGAAAACACCGCAGTTTTACGAGTAATAATATTATTTTCTGAATTGTTTTGTGAAAAAAAGGTAAAATATAAATTAATGGAGACTTTTGCTGTAAATCAAGTAAAAGTCTCTTTTATTATTTTACACCGATTTTACATCGTTTTGCTTACAGATTTTACTAACGGAAATTACAATATAGCTGTAACAAATAAAAGATGTCAAAACAGAAAGGAGATCTTTAAAATGAAAAAATTGTTTAGTTTAGTAGTTGTTGTAATTCTTATATGTGTCTCTGCGGTTGGCTGCTCTTCGTCGAATGAAGCTGTTTCAACTGACGGTTCCACATCAATGAATAAAGTAATCGGAGCGTTGGGTGAGGCTTTTGAAGCTGATACAGGCATTACAGTCACATACAATGCAACAGGTTCAGGTGCGGGAATCCAGGCAGTTCTTGAAGGCCGCTGCGACATCGGTCTTTCAAGCCGTAATCTTAAAGATGAGGAAACAGCTGAGGGCCTTGTAGGTACGATTCTTGCGTATGACGGTATTGCGATTATCGTAAATCCCGAAAATCCGGTATCGGAACTCAGTGTAGAAAATATTGCGAAAATATACACAGGTGAAATTACAAACTGGAAAGATGTCGGCGGAGATGATGCTGAAATCGTACTCTTCGGCCGTGAAGCAGGAAGCGGAACAAGAGACGGATTTGAGTCCATAACAGGTACTGAAGATAAATGTAAGTACCGTCAGGAACTGACTTCTACAGGTGATGTAATTACTACTGTAGCAAGTAATCCTGGTGCTGTAGGTTATGCCTCACTTGCTTCCTTAAAAGATACGGTAAAAGCACTTACAGTAGACGGTGTAGCTCCGAGTGAAGCGACAATAAAAGACGGCAGTTATGTAGTACAGCGTCCGTTCGTTCTCGTAACAAAGAAAGATGCAGAGCTTTCCGAAAGCGCGCAGCAGTTCTTCGATTATATAACTTCTGATGATGCAGCAGACATCATCGCGACAGCGGGTGTTGTTGCAGCATAATAAAAGACAGGATGCATGCGACGGCAGTTTACTGCCGCCGCGTATTTTCGTATGAGGTAAACTATGAATAAAAAAAGACTGTTTGAGAATATCATACACGGAATATTTCTGGTCCTTGGTCTTATTACTGTAGGGTGTGTTTTACTGATTACAGTATATCTTATCATTTCAGGTATTCCTGCTATCAAAGAAATCGGATTGATAGACTTTCTTTTCGGTAAAGAATGGGCATCAACTGCCGCAGAACCGAAATACGGCATACTGCCGTTTATACTTACAAGCATATACGGTACGGCAGGTGCAATACTGATAGGTGTTCCAATCGGATTTTTTACTGCGGTATTTCTTTCAAAAGCTGCGCCGAAAAATCTCAAGGCTGTGATTGAGGCGGCGGTCAATCTGCTTGCGGGTATTCCGTCGGTTGTATACGGTCTTGTCGGTATGCTTGTGCTTGTGCCTGCAATACGTGAGGTCTTTGATGTGCCGGACGGAGCAAGTCTTCTTGCCGCGATTATCGTGCTTGCGGTTATGATTCTGCCTTCTATCATTAAGGTTTCTATTACTGCTCTTGATGCGGTTCCGAAAGAATATGAAGATGCTTCGCTTGCGCTGGGCGCGACATCAACGGAAACATTTTTCAGAGTATCGGTTCCCGCTGCGAAAAGCGGTATCGCGGCTGCAGTAGTGCTTGGCGTAGGACGAGCTATCGGTGAGGCAATGGCTGTTATGATGGTAGCCGGTAATGTGGCCAATATGCCGTCTCTGTTCCAGAGCGTAAGATTCCTTACTACTGCCGTTGCAAGTGACATGGCATATTCAAGCCCGGGAAGTTTGCAGCGAAATGCGTTGTTCTCGATAGCTTTAGTGCTGTTCTTATTTATTATGCTTATTAACGCTACACTTAACTTTTTCTTAAAGAGAGACAAGGAGGGATAATATGCTGAAAAGTAAAATAAGCAGAAAAATAAAAGCATATAGTTCTCTGATGCGCGGAGCCATGATTGTTTCAACTGCTCTTACTGTTGCTCTGGTTCTCTTTATGATCATATATGTATTATCAAAAGGAAT
>JAFTXL010000149.1 GCA_017464985.1 Clostridia bacterium
CAAAACTTGATGCCGGAAGCGGTACTGCGCTCATTGATGTTGCAATGCCTGATGAGCTTTTCTATAAAATACTGTCTGACCGCTCGGGTCTTGATATCACAGATGATAAAGCTCTTGTTACAATGATACGTGACTTAGGCAGAATTAAAAGAGAGCATGAGCGTCTTGAATACGCTTTGCGCGAAGTTGAGCTTAAAGGGTACGGCATTGTGATGCCAACAATGGAAGAAATGGAGCTTGAAGAACCTGAAATTGTAAAACAGGGTTCAAGATTCGGTGTCAAACTCCGAGCGAAAGCACCGTCAATACATATGATGAAAGCAAGTATTGAGACGGAAATATCACCTTTTGTCGGCACAGAGAAGCAGTCTGAGGAGCTTGTAAATCACATTTTAAGTGAATTTGAAGCAGAACCGTCACAGATATGGACTTCAAATCTTTTCGGTAAACCGTTAAATGAACTTATGAGTGAGGGCCTGCAGAGCAAGCTCAGCAAGATGCCTGAGGAGGAAAGGCTGAAACTCCGTGATACTGTAGAACGTGTCATCAACGAGGGCAGTAACGGTCTTGTCTGTATAATTTTGTAATATAATTTAAATAATTGTGTGTTAATCGGGTGCATAGGTTGTTTTTATTTCAACCTTCGCCCGATTTTGTTAATTGATGCCGGGGTAAATATATGAGACAGTATTAGGCTGAAATTTTCAGGATTCTCTGGGATTTTTTGCATCCCGAGGAAGCTATATAGGGTCTATGCAAATTTTTGATCTATGAAACCATGCGGCAGAATAATTCTTTTCTTAACAAAAAGTTTCATAAGGTTTGCCATATCTCAATCGTAATAAACAGTTTACAATAAAGCTTATTTGGAATATAATTGTTTAAGTTATTCTACTAATTTACTCGGAGGTCACTATGGGAAAAGATAATAAAGCAAAAATGGTTGAAGCCATTACTTCCATGGATGAGGATTTTGCTAAATGGTATACAGATGTTGTTATAAAGGCTGAGCTTGTTGATTATTCAAGTGTCCGCGGATGTATGATTCTAAGACCGTATGGATTTGCTATATGGGAAAATATACAGAGGATTCTTGACGGAAAATTTAAAGAGACAGGACATGAAAATGTCGCGATGCCTATGTTTATTCCCGAGAGCCTTCTACAGAAAGAAAAAGACCATGTACAGGGTTTTGCACCTGAGGTTGCGTGGGTTACACACGGCGGTTCAGAGGAACTTACAGAGAGACTTTGCGTAAGGCCTACCTCTGAGACTTTATTCTGTGATCATTTTTCGAATATAGTACATTCTTACAGAGATTTGCCGAAACTTTACAATCAATGGGTAAGCGTTGTCAGATGGGAAAAGACTACAAGACCTTTCCTTCGTTCTCTTGAGTTTTACTGGCAGGAGGGTCATACTGTCCATGCGACTGCGGAAGAAGCTGAGGAAGAGACAGTAAGAATGTTAAACACATACGCTGATTTCTATAAAGATGCGCTTGCCATTCCGGTCATTAAAGGCCGTAAGACAGATAAAGAGAAGTTTGCCGGCGCAATGGCAACATATACAATCGAGTCGATGATGAAAGACGGAAAAGCTCTGCAGTCAGGTACAAGCCATAATTTCGGAGACGGATTCGCAAAGGCGTTTGATATTCAGTTTACTGATAAAGATAACACACAGAAGTATGTTCACGAGACATCATGGGGTATGAGCACACGTACAATAGGCGCTATTATAATGGTACACGGCGATGACAACGGTTTGGTGCTGCCTCAGGCTATTGCACCTATTCAGACAGTCATTGTTCCGATTGCGATGCATAAAGAGGGAGTTCTTGATAAAGCTCAGGAAATCAAAGCAAGACTTGTTTCAAAGTTCCGTGTGAAGCTTGATGATTCGGATAAAATGCCCGGCTGGAAGTTTGCTGAGTATGAAATGAAAGGTGTTCCTGTAAGACTTGAAATCGGTCCTAAGGATATTGAAAACAATCAGTGTGTGCTTGCAAGAAGAGATACGGGTGAAAAGATTTTTGTTTCTCTTGACAACCTCGAAGAAGAGCTTGAAAAGCTTTTAGCGGATGTACATGACAATATGTACAATAAAGCACTTGAGCGCCTTGAAAGCAAGATCTATGAGGCACATGAATATGAAGAATTTAAAAATACAGTTGCTGAAAAGCCCGGTTTCATCAAGGCTATGTGGTGCGGAGATGTTGAGTGTGAATTGAAAATTAAAGAAGACACTACAGCAACTTCGAGATGTATGCCTTTCGGAGCAGAGCCGATTGACAATAAGTGCGTTTGCTGCGGACGTCCTGCTGATAAGCTTGTTATCTGGGGTAAAGCATACTGATGAATAAAATACAGCAAATACTATTGCTAAATAGATTGAGAAAGATTTTTATCATTGTGGGTATATGTATTGTTATAATTCCAATATTCATTGTGTTAATATCAGATTTGTACTTTACCGATACTGCCGGTTTTGGTCTTATATGCAGTTCGCTGCTGCTTTTTGAAGCCGCATCAGTATTATCTATAGTGATAAAAAGAAAAGAAAAACAGCCGATTTATAAGGAAATCGGAATTGCATTCGGTTTGTTGCTTGCTTTAATATTATTTGTTATTTAGTTTGTGAAAACAGCATTTTTCCTATAAATGAAATCGGGAAAGTGCTGTTTTCAGTTGTTTTATAAGAAGTGATAAAAATGTTGTAATTGTTGGTAAATAACAAATAATTTATTTGGAATATCGCGAATGATTTAAAGGACAGTGAATTGCGTTTTACGCAATTCACTGTCCTTTAGCATATAAAGCAATGTATTTAATTTAATATATCGAATTATTCAATAATGCTTTCATCCCAGCTTGCAGGCTTTTCGATATCGAGAAGCTTTGCAACGCTTGCTGCGATATTTGAAAGACCGAATACAGGTTTTCCATCTGCATCTGTACCTGGTTTAACTTTGTAGTTGTCTTTGTTCTCAGTGTTGTCATAGAAGAAGCAGGGAACGGGATTCAATGTGTGAGATGTTTTAGCCTTAGGAGTGCCGTTTTTATTCATAGCGACAGCGCCTTTCTTTATCTCGTACATTTCGTCTGCATTACCGTGGTCAGCTGTGATGATAGCCATACCGCCGAGTTCGTCAATAACAGGGAGAAGTCTTGCAAGACAGAGATCAACTGTCTCAACTGCAATGCGTGCAGCAAGGAAGTTTCCTGTGTGCCCAACCATGTCACCGTTCGCAAAGTTAACACGTGCATAATTATATTTGCCTGTTTTAAGCTCTTCGATGAGTTTATCTGTAACTTCTGCTGCTTTCATCCAAGGACGTTGTTCAAACGGTATTACGTCTGACGGAACTTCGATGTATGTTTCGAGTTCTTCGTTGAATTTGCCGTTTTTGTTTCCGTTCCAGAAATATGTTACATGGCCGTATTTCTGTGTCTCCGCAATAGCAAGCTGTGTAAGTCCTTTTGACGCAAGAAGCTCACCCATTGTATTTTTTATAAGCGGGGGATTAACAAGGAATCTTGCAGGGATATGCGCATCTCCGTCGTACTGAAGCATACCTGCGTAGCATACCTTGGGAAGATACTTACGGTTAAATGTATATAAAGAAGCATCTTCAAATGCACGGCTGATTTCCTGAGCTCTGTCTCCGCGGAAATTGAAGAAAATAACGCTG
>JAFTXL010000012.1 GCA_017464985.1 Clostridia bacterium
TCTTTATAAAAATATTCATGTATACCTTGATGACGGTTTGTCTATGCCTAAAATTCATTTCAATAAGCGTACCCCGGATGTTATTCACCGCGGCTTTACTATAGATGGATTGTATGTAAACGGTGTAAGAATTGAAAAACTTTCTGAAATGGATTTGTGTATCGGTGACAGTATTGAAGATATTGTTTTTCTATAAGTGATGGTATGTGTTGTAATATGGATAGCAAAAAGAAAGCAGTTATTTTAGATGCGGCAACACTTGGCGGCGATATTGATTTATCGCCGCTTTATAATAGCTGTGATGTAACAATATATGATATGAGCGCGCCGCAGGTTGTTGCGGCGCGCATAGCGGATTGCGATGTTGTTGTTTTAAATAAAATAAAACTTAATTCTGATAACCTTGCTGCGGCAACAAATCTGAAGCTTATATGCGTTGCCGCAACAGGTTTTGACAATATCGACACTGAGTACTGCATCAGAAACAACATTGCCGTCTGTAATGTAGCGGGGTATTCTGCATACAGCGTTGCACAAGTAACTGCCGCAATGGTGCTGTCAATGTCGGTACATCTTCCTGAGTACCGTGAATATGTTATTTCCGGAGAATACACAAAAAGCGGTGTGCAAAACTGCCTTGAGCCTGCGTATCATGAGCTTTACGGCAATACATGGGGAATAATAGGCTACGGCTCCATTGGCAAACAGATTGCTGCTGTTGCTTCTGCATTTGGTTGCGAGGTGATTGTAAACAAACAAACTCCTGTCGATGGGGTTGAATGTGTATCAGTCGATGATCTGTGCAGACGCGCTGATATTATTACGATTCACACTCCGTTGAATGACGGTACAAGAAATTTAATCAATGCAGACCGTATTTCAATGATGAAAGACGGTGTGCTGCTTGTGAATACTGCGCGCGGTGCTGTGACAGACGAAGCTGCTGTGACAGAGGCTGTTTTAGCCGGTAAGCTGGGCGCTTTCGGCTGTGACGTATATTCTGTCGAGCCTTTCCCGGAGAATCATCCTTTTAATAAAATCAAACACCTGAAAAATGTTTATCTTACACCTCACATGGCATGGGGTGCTTTTGAATCAAGGGCGCGGTGCATGGCAGAGGTTGCAAAGAATATTGAAGCGTTTTTCGCAGGCGAAAAACGCAACAGGATAGTGTAGATATGTTTCATAACATTATATTGCCGATTTAAGGTTGATTGTGATTTTATTGATTTGCGCCATGTTTCCGATTCCGAAAGAAGCCAAGATTGCGAATACCGCAAACAAAGCGGCAAGGACTTTACCGACGTTTTTGAACCCTTTTTTGCTGCCTAATCCGTCTCTGAGATAATACATTGCTCCGCCGGCCCATTCGCCTTTGGTGTTCTTGGTGCGGTAATAAATTCCAAGCACATTTTCGGAAAAGTTTGTCATCATTCCGAAAAATGCTGCTCCCCACATCCGGAATACTGCACCGGGACCTCCGATAACTATTGCTGCTGCAACTCCTGCGATGTTTCCGGCGACTATTGTTGCGGCAAGCGCTGTGCAAAGTGCCTGGAATTGTGAAATGCTTTTCTTATCTGGTTTCTTTGTAGCTTTGCTTCCTTTTTTGAATACACTGCCTATCGTGTGTTTCCACCAGTGACCAAAATGTGTGACCTGAAAGAATTTTGTCAGACAAAATCATTTATCACGTCGTTGATTTCTGTCAGTTTCTCAAGAAAATTCATACGTCTGTTCCTCCGTTTGCTATATATTGATTATTGCAATGCCAGTTTTAATCCGAAGAAAAAGGGTATGTTAAAGATTATACGGTATGACAGCCCGTTAAAAAGTACTGTTACATAATACAATTATACCAATGTATAAATCAAGCATAAAAAGGGGACTTGGTTAATAAAATCATTATGTAACATACATGGAGCCGGATTGATTATATGCGGTTTAAAAGAACAGTTATTTTTATTATCACCGTTGCAGTCACAGCAGTGTTTTTTGCTTCATGCGGCAAATCAGGCAAAAACGAGGGTGTTATTAAAATCGGAACTATTTCGCCCAATACCGGAGTGATGTCAGTTTATGGTGAAGCTGTCACTAAAGCTTATAGATTAGCAGTGTCTGAGATAAATCAAAACGGCGGCGTTCTGGGCAAGCAGTTGGAGCTGGTTATAAAAGACGACCAAATGGTGTCGAGTGAGTGCGTAAATGCGTTTAATTCACTTGCCGCGGAGGGTGTTGAGTTTGTTATAGGTTCAGTTTCGTCAAGCTGTACCGCAGCGATATGCGAAATGGCAAATGAAGAGGGGATTGTGCTGATAACTCCGACATCAACGGCTGACAGTATCACAACAGAAGATGATTATGTTTTCAGAGCGTGCTTTGCTGATTCATTTCAAGGAAAAATTGCTGCCGGCTTTGCGAAAGAAAAAGGATATGACAAAGTGGCTGCACTGTATTGTACTGCGGACACATATTCAAAAGGTATATACGATTCATTTGAAAAAGCATGCGGCGATTACGGAATCGAAATTGTACTTACGGAATCCGTTTCTGATATTGCGACATGTACCGATTTTTCAAATCAATGGACATCTATTGTGAATACAGGCGTTGGATTTGTATTTGCTCCTTTTTATTATTACACGGTAGCGCCGTACATAGTGCCGCAGGCGCGTGAGGCAGGGTATGACGGCATAATAATGGGGTCAGATTCTTATGACGGCGCAAATTTGCCTGATTATATAGGTTACGGAAGCGACATTACATATTTTGACAATGTATATTTTACAAATCATTATGATCCTTCGGATTCAAGTGATAAGGTGCGTCTCTTTGTAGAAGCATATGAAGCAGAGTACAAAGAGACGCCCCATGCCTTTGCGGCGCTTGCGTATGATTCTGTATATATGCTTTCAGCGGCAATAGAAAAAGCAGGGTGCGCAAGCGCCGCAAAGGTAAGAACAGCGCTTTCGGACAGGAATACTGAATATGACTGTGTAACGGGTAAATTTACACTTGATTATACCGGCACGCCGATAAAAGATGTTTCAATTGTAAAGTATGTATCTGATAAAAAGACGGGAACCGTTAAAACGTTACTTGATTCCAAAGCAAAAAGAACAGGCGGTGAGAAATAATGGCGATTTTGCCGTCCTTTATAAAAATGCTTGTCACAGGACTCAGACTGGGGAGTGTATACGCATTGATCGCACTTGGTTACACAATGGTTTATGGAGTACTGAAATTCATAAATTTTGCTCACGGGGATTTCATAATGGTCGGAGGTTATACGCTGCTGTTTACAGCTCCGATAATGTCATTTGCGGGATTTCCCGCGTGGACAGCTGTGTTTTTTGCGGTTGCGGTATGCGCAGCTGTAAGTGTTTTAACAGAGATGATTGCATACAGGCCGGTCAGAAAGCGCGGTAATTCCATGTCTGCTTTAATAACCGCGATTGCAATGAGCTTAATACTCGAAAATCTTGCGCAGTATTTGATTTCTTCAACAAATACAGGATACGGCGCTGCCGTATGCAGACTTTTTCCTCCGGGCAAAATAAATTTTTCAGGTGTTTCAATCAGCTTGTCATCTGTGATTTCAATAATCACAGGTATTGTAATAATGATTCTGCTGTATCTTCTTGTGAATAAAACAAAAATAGGCCGTGCAATGCGTGCTGTGTCTGAAGATAAATATGCGGCAGAGATTACGGGGGTAAACGTAAACAGAATTGTGTCTGTAACATTTGCAATCGGCGGCGCGCTTGCTGCTGCGGCTGCGCTTATGTGGTTTTCAGAATACAGCGGAACAACTCCCGTGATAGGAACAACGCTCGGAATGTTTGCTTTTTCTGCCGCCGTTTTAGGAGGGATAGGAAGTATACCGGGCGCGGTATTGGGGGGCTTTATAATCGGGCTTTCATATTCATTTACAACAGCTTATATATCGTCGGGGTTTGCAGATGCTGTAGTATTTATTATTTTAATACTTATTTTGATTCTGAAACCTACGGGGTTACTCAGACGGAATGAAGGTGAAAAAGTATGAATAAAAGAAGTATCGCCGTAAAGGTTATGTGTGCGGCTGCGGTTATCTTCGCGATTGAGCTTGTATCATATGCATTAGACAGTTCTCTGTTTTTTTCAAAAAGAATCATTCCGTCTGTCTGGCAGATAAGTTATTTTGTTATACTTGCAGTTTCTATGAATCTGGTTTTGGGGTATATGGGGCAATTGTCTTTGGGTCATTGCGGTTTTATGGCTGTAGGCGCGTACACTTCGGCGCTGGTTTCACTTGCTGTTGAGCGCGCATTGTGCGGATATGGCTCGTTTGCAAGCGGTGAAATAACAGCTGCGGCCTACAGGGAGATAGCGGGCGAGTACAGGGAAAGCA
>JAFTXL010000150.1 GCA_017464985.1 Clostridia bacterium
AAGAACACTCATATGCCACAAGCGTAGACGCAAAGCCGACATTCAGCGATTCACATCCTCCGAGCATAGGTATAATAATAGGAATCGAGTTGGAAAGTGTACGCCACTTACCGGAAATTCCGTTAAATTCATTTCCGGCGACTATTGCGACGCGCCCGCTGTAATCTACATTATAGTAATTTTCTTTTGCTGAAAGGTCTGTCAGAATAATTTTAAAATTATTATCGGAAAGCCATGCTATAAGATTATCCATCGGTGCTTCCGCAACGGGCATTGTAAAAGACGCTCCAAGACTTGAACGTATAAGACGGCTGTGAGTCATCTTTACACGTTGATTTGTCATTACAGCAAAATCTCCGCCTGCGCCGTCTAAAGAACGAATAATTGCGCCGATGTTTCCCGGCTGTTCTTGCCCGTCAAGGATTATTGCGGTCATGTTATCTTTTAATTTAATATCTGCAAGTGAGTATTCCGGAAGGTCGGCTATTATAAAAAATCCGTCAGCTCCGTCTCTGTCGCTGATTTTTGAGCATACTTTAGACGATATACTAAATGATTGTGAAGCATAGTTTATCATCATATCGATAAGAACTTTTTCTTCTTCCGTTTTTATCATTTCAGGGCAGAAGAAAAAATACGGAGCGAAAATATTGTTGCTGATAATCTTTTTTACAACCCATAACCCTTCGCATATAAAAAGTCTGTCCGAAGAGATTTTACATGCGTCACTTACATCAGCAGGTATTTTTTTGTTTGAATGAAGCGCTTTTGCAAGTTTTACTTCGGGCGCGGATATTCCTATACATACGGACTGTTTCATATTAAAAGTCTCCTTGAGTAAAATGATGTATTCCGATTGCTGCAGCAATGGTAAGGTTAAGAGAGTCAACTGTGTTCAGATGCATTATGCGGACAGGCGTACCGACAGAAAGAAATGAGTCGGGAAGCCCGCTTGCTTCATTTCCGAATATAAGTGAAAAAGGTCTGTTTTTATCTCTTTTCGCCTGTTCGAGTGGCTTGCCGTTCAACATAAACGGATAGTAGTTTCTTTCATGTTTGTCATGCAATGTTTCCAGGTATTCTTCAAATGATGAATATAAGCAGAAACGTGTTCTGAAAACTGCACCCATAGAAGCACGGATAACTTTCGGGTCAAATATGTCTGCCGCCGGTGTAATGACAGCGAGTTCTTCAATTCCGAATGCTGTAAGCGTGCGGATAATTGTTCCGAGGTTGCCTTTGTCCGATGGATTGACAAGAACAATATGGTTTTTATCGCCGGAAAGCGTACATGAATATTTTTCAAATACACCTATGGCGTAGCTGTTTTCTTTTGGGTAAAGACGCTCAGCGGTTTTGCTGTCAACTGTGTACGGGATTCCGCGTTCTTCGGCTGTTTTTAAAATTTTCTGTACGCCGGTATTTGACATGCCTTTTTCGGTTATGATGAGCTTTCGTATAATATCAGGGCGGTTATTTAAAAGCTCAATTGTGGGAAAAACCCCACAGGAATAAGAATGTATAAAATCTTTCCGGTAGGGTTTTAATCTCATGTCGTTTATATTATTTGCATTGTAATCAAACATATGTACAAAATAATTATGTAATCAGAATTTGTAAATCGTCTTACGACGCTCGAACTCTTCCTGCTCGATCATCTTTTCTGCTTCGTCCGCAATGCCCTGTGCCCAAGTTGCGGCTTTTGCGAGGATAGCTTCTGTCTCTTCGTCTTCATCTTCCCAAATAGGCTCTATGCAGTGGAATCTTCCGAGTAATACAGAATCTTTAAGTTTATCTGCGAGTTTATCGAGAGCTTTCTCGCTTTCGGTCTCACCTGTAGAGAAGAGTGCGATTTTTCTGTCATAAATCTTGATAACTTCAAAGAGTGTGTTATATACAGGATTGTATGAGTTATACCATACAGGTGTACCGATAAAAATCAAATCATAATCACGGGGGTCCCATTTAAACGGGAATATTCCGGGACGCTTTTTAAACTTAACCTCAAAGCGACATTTTAAGTTATTGATAAAACCGTAACCTCTTCTTTTGTTTACACGTACGATTTTTGAAATGTCTGCGCCGACCTGCTCTGCAATGCGCTTTGCGACTGCCTCTGTATTTCCGTCGACTGTATTATATAAAACCAGTACTTTCATGTATATGAAAACTCCTTTCCGGTATTTAAACTTTTACGTGCCATATAGACATTTTTAATGTACAACTTTTTTCGTATTTTGTCAATCATTCACAACAATTATAAACACTGCGAAAAAAGTATCTTTGTTTAATAGTATTACTCTAAAATGTCAATATTCCGAAAGCAATGTGTTGTCAATAAGATTTGAATTTTCTGTGAATGTCTCTCTTATTTCTTCTACACTTCCGGCTGTTATAAGGTAACTGTATTCGATCGGTTTATACGACTTCATAATCATATTTCTGAGAGGCGCAACAAAGTTTGTCGCAGGGTCTGACGAATCAGGTGAATCATTATACATAAAACGACCTGCAAGGTAACATGATATGTTCGGAACGTAAAGGCCGAGACCGAAATCGTAGTCTTCGTTATCATTAGTCCATGCGCACCATGTTTCGGTGTTCTCAGGCTGAAGATTGAAATATCCGTCAAAGCACATCCAGTACTTAAGGTCGCGCTCTTCCTGAAGAGTGTCACCTGTCCAGGGTTTTGTGCCGTTGTAGAAAGAGAATTTTTTCAATGCGCTGATGGTGTAGAATGCAGGCATTTTCTGCTGCCTGTTACTGTCGTGTGCATATCCGCTGAAATCTACGAATCTGTTATCAACACGTATATATTTTCCGTGAAGACTGTAAACATTCTCCATATAAGAGTCTGTGAAAACGCCGTTCTTTGCCCAATCTCTCGGTCGGCATTTTATGTAAAGCTTTGTGTCCGACAGCTCGTAGTCGATAAGTTTACTTTTGTTATTATATTGGTCGCCTCCCTGCACAGGGTTATAAGGCCAATTGTTGTTCATATATGTTTCAACATGATACGGCATATGTATTATTCCGTAATATGACTGCTGTACAAGTCTTCCGGCATCGTATCTGTTCAAAAGGTTGCAGCTGCCGTAAGGATTTTCCTGTTTGTAATCAATATGGCTTAATCCGCCGCCCCATGCAAGAAATGCTCCGACACAGAAATTTTCATTCTCAATATATGCCATACTCTTTGAAAGAACGGGTACAAGCTCGGTTTCAAGTTCTGACATTGTCAGAGTACATTCTTTTCCCGTGGGATTGATGAATGTAAATTTCTCTATTCCGTATGCTTTTCCGTCTGTAAGATATGAGTCTATAAAGCTTTTAAAAGCATTTTCTTCTTCCGCAGCTTCAAGAAAGAACGTTTCGCAGTATTTTTCTCCGTTATAAATATAGGAAATATTGGCTTTAAGCGGTGTGCTGCTGAGATATTTAAACATGTAACGGTTAAAACCGTTATCGATATTCATACCGACATAGACTGTAATCTGTTTATCAAAAATTAATGTCGCACCGTCTGCAGAATAGCTCATGTATTTTTCTGTCATATGTTAAAACCTCTTTCAAAGACTTTCAAGCAAATTTTTACCTTTAGCATAAGATTAAATATACCACATGTGCAGTTTTTAAGCAATGATAAATATTGGTCATCGCAGGACAAAATCGCAGAGCAATTGAGAATGAAAAACAAAAAAATGTAAAACTTTCTGATATAGTGTATACGTTATAGAACCACGGTTAGTCATCGGTCATGTAATACAATGCTTTGCCGCCCAACTCATTTTCATATATAACTCCAACAAAACCCGTCTTTGCGTCGAGGGTAGCGGCATATTTATTATTATATTCATCAGTTAAAACAACAATAATTACATATTCATCCTCTTCGGTAATAGTATATTCTGCTATCTTGCCTGCTCCGACAGACTTGAGGTCTTTTGCAAATGATGCAGCACATACTTCAGGTTTATAACAGTTAACAAATATAGACTCAAGTGTTTCTGCGTTTTCCTGCATTGTTTCGGATTCTTCTCTTATGAGTCCCCAAGCATCTATCAGCTGCGATTCTCCGTTCTCTGACACGGTATATGTTTTAAAAATGATTTCATTTTCGTTTGCTGTGCAGTAAGAATAACTCGGAAGTTCGGTCGTGTATGCGTCTTCAGGATATACGCCGTCAATTTCATATAACTTTCCGTCATGCTGTTTTACTCCTGCGCTTCCGTTCATAAAGTAAAATGTTCCGTCTGAAATTCTCGAGTACATCACTACAGGGTCTCCGTCTGACGTTTTTATATCTGTAATGTAATTTGAAACTCCGTTTGCTGTCATGGGCTTGGAACGGAAGAAATAATGGTCATGTCCTGCGATAACAACATCGACTCCGTATTCGTCAAAAACCGGAAGCAGCTGTTCCCTGAGCGCGGTGATTTCAACATCATTGCAGTGGTTTGCGTTTGTTACAGGCGATTTGTGCATAAGGACTATCTTCCAGACTGCATCACTTGATGCCAAATCCTGTTCAAGCCATTTGAGCTGGCTGTCGGACAAGTCTTTATCATTGTCTCCTGTGTAAATTACAGAAAAGTGTATGCTTTCATAGTCAAATGAGTAGTAACCGGAGACTCTTGACGTGCGGTCATCGCTTGCGCCGAAAGTAAAATGCTGCATAGTGCTTTTCTTATCTTTATTTCCTGCAGCAGAAACAAAAGTGCTGCTGCGGAGGATATCATACGGTGTTTCAAAGAACATTCTCCATTGATTTTGATTTGTATTTTCTTCAACTGTATCGCCGAGGTTCATAATAAATTCCGCACCGGGGAATTTTTCTGCTGCTGCGGTTATGAGATTTCCCCATATGTCGTAATCTGACTGGGTGTAGCCCTGCGCATCTGTAATATACAGAAAAGACGTTTCGCTGTCCGCGAGCGGTACTGTAAATATTGCGGAGGAAGACCATTTGTTTTCTGATGTATCTCCGATACGGTACATATACTTTGTACCGGGAGTGAGGTCTGTGAGCCATACTCTGTGAATAAGACCGCTGTGTTCTGTCAGCGAGGGGCTTTTTAAGCTGCTGTTCTCCTCCGGAAGCATTATTCCTGTCTCTTCAGAAGTTGACGATACTGTAATGATTTTACTGCTGCCTGCGGAGTCGAAGTCAATGCCGGCTGTGTCTTCTGTAATAGGAAAATACTGCAATGCGCCGCTGCTGTATTTCGCAAAGGTCTGCCAGCAGAAGTTCTTTGTAGTATTTACATCATCTCCGAAAGTAACGCTTATGCACATTGCCGAGTATTCGTTTTCTGAGATGACTTTAGGAGAATTTACTCCCGGAAGGTTATTTCCCGAATCTCCGGTTTTGCTGCTCAATACAAAAAACAGCGCTGTGCCGCCTGCTAGAATGACGATTAAAATTATGCATAAGATTATAAGCGAACTTTTTTTCATGTAATCCTCCTGTGGGAAAGTACAGTATTTTACCATATAAATATCAGTATTTTTATATATACCACGATTTATTTCTGTTGTAAATCTGTGTTGCAATTTACCTTGCAGATGGTATACTTAGTACAGTTTTTTGTATATTACTTACATATTCTTATTAGGAAGGAAGTATAAAAATGAAAGTTGATTACAGCGGTAAAACAGTAGTAATTACCGGCGGTGCAGGAGCGATAGGCTCAGCTATGGCAGAGGCATTTGCGGCAAACGGTGCAAAGGTAGCTATCTGTGGAAGAAATGTTGAAAAAGGTAAAGAAGTTGCAGATAAGATAAAAGCATCAGGTGGTATTGCAGAGGCATTTAAACTTGATGTAACAGACAGAAACCAAGTGCCCGAGTGTGCAGCAGAGATAGAAAACAAATTCGGCACAATAGATGTACTTATTAACAATGCGGGCGTAAACGTAGGCCCTGATGACAGAGGTCCTATTCACGAGTTTAAAGAGGATAAATGGGATTGGATAAGAAGTGTTGACCTTGACGGTGTATACAACTGCTCGAAGGCTTTTATTCCGTATCTGAAAAAGACAGGTGCGGGAAATATTATCAATATCAGTTCTATAGTAGGTGTTGTTCCTTTGCGTAACCAGTGTGCGTTTGCGGCATGTAAGGCAGCTGTTGTCAACCTTACAAAGGCAATGGCAATTGAACTTGCTCCGGAGAATATACGTGTAAATGTGATCGCACCAGGATCAATTCTCTTTGAGGGAACAAAGGCACTCTTCTATGCTGATCCTGAAAAGGCAGAAAAAATGCTTGTAAACATTCCTCAGCACAGAGCAGGCAGCGGCAGCGATATTTCAAATGCGGCGCTTTATCTCGGTTCTGACGAGGATGCAGGCTATGTAACCGGCGCGTCTTTAGTAGTAGACGGCGGTTGGACATGTGGATTCGCAAGAGATTTTTAATGAGGTAATTTAATGAAAGAATTTGCGGATGTTATAAAAAATACAGCGGTTCCCGAAGGCAGAGCAGGTTTGTTTTTCATGGGACAGGCAGGATTTATACTTAAGGACAGCAAGGGGCATTTGCTTGCGTATGATATATACCTTTCCGATTGCTGTGAGAGAGAATTTGGCTTTAAGAGAATGCTTACAAAGCTTCTTGAACCGGGCGAAATAGTTTTTGATGCTGTAATGTGCAGTCACGGACATTATGACCACTTGGATATAGATTCTATTAAAGAACTTATAAAAGACGAAAAAACAGCACTGTATACAACACAGGACGGAATTGAAGAGATTGTAAAACTCGGTATTCCGGCAGAAAGGGCAACGCTTATAGAAAGAGGCGGCGGCTTGGAGCTCTTTGACGGTGTGATAAAAGCAAAGTTTGTTTACTGCGACCACGGTGAGCTTGCTCCGTACGC
>JAFTXL010000151.1 GCA_017464985.1 Clostridia bacterium
ATTTTCACAGTATGCCATACAGGTAGTAATGTCCTTTATGATGCTCGTTATGATATTTATGATGCTGCCCCGTGCTTCCGTTGCCGCAAAACGTATCAGAGAGGTTCTTGAGACAGAACCTAAAATCATTGACGGCAAACTGACAGACGGCAAAAAGGATATGATCGGTGAAGTGGAGTTCAAAAATGTTTCTTTTCGCTATCCGGATGCAGAAGAATATGTTCTTCGTGATATTACATTTACAGCAAAAAAAGGTGAAACCGTCGCTTTTATCGGTTCTACCGGCTGCGGTAAAAGTACGGTCATCAATCTGGTTCCGCGTTTCTACGATGCAACCGAGGGCGAAGTATTGGTAGACGGCGTCAATGTGCGGGAATACACACAAAAAGCTCTCCGCAATAAAATCGGTTATGTATCACAAAAAGCAACTCTCTTTACCGGCAGCATCAGCTCTAATGTTGCTTACGGCGATAACGGCAAAGGAACAGCATCACATGACACAATTAAGGCAGCAGTTGCCACAGCGCAGGCAAGCGATTTTGTTGAAAACATGGAAAATACCTATGACGGATATGTCGCACAGGGCGGCTCCAATCTTTCCGGTGGACAGAAGCAGAGAATTTCTATTGCCCGCGCAGTAGCACGAAAACCGGACATTTTCATATTTGACGATTCCTTCTCGGCACTTGACTACAAGACAGACCGCGTATTGCGCAATGCTTTAGACAAAGAGTGCTCAAACGCGACAAGGCTTATCGTAGCGCAGCGTATAGGAACAATCCGTGATGCAGATAAGATTATTGTATTAGAGAAAGGCCGTATTGTGGGAATCGGCAAACACGGTGAATTGATGCAAAGCTGTGAGGTATATCAGCAGATTGCTCTTTCTCAGCTCTCAAAGGAGGAACTTGCGTAATGGAAAAGAATGAATATAAACTCGGTCAGAACAATCAAAGACAAAGAAGACCGGCAGGAGGACCTCCCGGCGTTCCCGGTCAAGTCGGCGAAAAGGCAAAAGATCTGATAGGCACATGGAAAAAGCTGCTCGGTTACTGCCGTAAGTATATGGTTGTATTTGTAGTTGCGCTGATTTGCGCAGCCATCGGTACAGTGCTTACATTAGCCGGTCCTGATAAGCTCTCTGATATGACAGACACAATCACATCCGGTATTTCTCCTGATTCTAAAAAATTAGAAGAAATTACTG
This sequence comes from Clostridia bacterium, assembly GCA_017464985.1. The sequence goes on from JAFTXL010000151.1 coordinate 1,208, forward strand.
AATCGGTCACGAATAATTTATCTGATGATTTTAAAATTGTTATAAATGACATATCAGAAAATATGAGCAGCGGTGCTGTTCCGAAGGCAATTGAAGTAAACGGTATCACCGTTTCTGTTGATGACCAGATGCGGACATTGCAGCTTCTCAGCAGTATTGACACAAATGATGAAAATGCAATGCAGGACGTTATAAGCGAATTGCCCAAGTCGGTAACTCAGGCTTTATATACAGATATTGTTATTGATGATATTACAATATCAGGCAAAGACCAGCTCTCTATGTTTGAAATTCTTTCAAATATGGACATTAGTGACAGCAACGCCGCTTTGAAATCAATGGATAACCTCCCCGATTCAGTTTACAGTCTTATAAAACCGTCTATTGACATGGATAAAATACTGAGTATAGGTCTGCTTTTGGTTTCCCTGTATGTTTTAAGCTATATCCTCTCTGCTGTTCAAGGCTGGATAACGGCTACTGTTACACAGCGTGTGTCAAAAGAGCTGCGTTCTGACATATCCCGCAAGATAAACAGACTTCCCATGTGGTTTTATAACCGTACCTCTACAGGTGATGTACTTTCCCGCGTTACCAACGATGTGGACACTATAGGCCAATCCTTAAACCAAAGTATCGGAAACTTGATTACTTCTGTCATTCTCTTTATCGGCAGCCTTTTTATGATGCTGATTACTGACCTCACGATGACACTTACCGCTGTCGTGTCAAGCATTCTCGGTTTTGTCCTCATGTTTGCCATCATGGGCAGAAGCCAAAAGTATTTTACTCGTCAGCAAAAGCATTTGGGAAATCTTAACGGTCATATTGAAGAAATGTATGCCGGTCATACTGTTGTAAAAGCATATAACGGTGAAGAAGCTGCTGAAAAAACATTTGATGAAATGAACAGCAAACTGTGTGACAGCGGTTTCAAGGCGCAGAGCCTCGCCGGTCTCATGATGCCTATAATGAGCTTCATCGGGAACCTCGGCTATGTCGCGATCTGCGTTGTCGGCGGCGCAATGGCTCTGAACGGCAAAATCAGTTTCGGTGTCATTGTCGCATTTATGATGTATGTGCGTTACTTTACTCAGCCTCTTTCCCAAATTGCGCAGGCTATACAGTCGCTCCAGTCCGCGGCAGCTGCCGGCGAACGTGTATTTGAGTTTCTTGAAGCCGAGGAGATGGAAGATGAAAGCGATAAACAAAGAACACTCGATAAAGTTGAAGGCTATGTTGAGTTTAACCATGTTAGATTCGGTTATGAAGATTCCGATGCTACAATCATTCACGATTTTTCCGCTGCGGCAAAACCGGGTCAGAAAATTGCTATAGTAGGCCCCACAGGAGCCGGCAAAACAACGCTGGTAAATCTGCTGATGCGTTTTCACGAAATTCAGAGCGGTGAAATCCGTATTGACAGCACTCCGATAAGCGAACTCACACGGGAAACAGTTCATTCACAGTTCTGTATGGTGTTGCAGGATACGTGGCTTTTTGAAGGCACCGTGCGTGAAAATCTGATTTATTGCACAGAAGGCGTTACAGATAAAAAAATACGTGAAGCCTGCGTGGCCGTCGGTCTTGATCACTTCATTCGCACCCTGCCGAAAGGCTATGACACCGTACTCAATGACCAAGTTAATCTTTCTCAGGGGCAAAAACAGCAGCTCACCATCGCTCGTGCCATGATAGCCGACAAACCAATGCTTATATTAGACGAAGCAACCTCATCTGTTGACACACGTACAGAACAGCAGATACAAAGTGCAATGGATAAGCTGATGGAAAACCGCACCTCATTTGTAATTGCTCACCGTCTCTCCACCATTAAAAATTCTGACTTGATTCTCGTTCTGAAAGACGGAGACATTATAGAAAGCGGCACACATGACGAACTCCTCGAAAAAGGAGGCTTTTACGCCGACCTGTACAACAGCCAGTTCG
>JAFTXL010000013.1 GCA_017464985.1 Clostridia bacterium
AACTGAATATCAATGATTATTGACATCCTTTTACTATATAGCCGTTCTTTGTAAGAACGTGTGAAAAGAGCCGGCTCAGCTCGCGGTCATCTTCCGCAATTAAAACTTTAAGCCATATATTTAACCTCCAAACGGTATTTTTGCGCAGTCGCTTCATAATGACTGCGAATATTTGATTTAATTGTTTCGTATCGAGCGATTACATTGTTTTCTTCTGCATATTTTTTCAGTTTTGCCACAAGCTGTACGGATTTTGTAACATCGAGAATAAAAATACCAAAAAACAGTCCGATGACAAATGAAAATTTCGGACAGATAAGGTCCTGTACAAAAACTGGGGTTAATCCATTTCCTTTCAGGGTTTGCGGTCGAAACGAATCTGCGTAACAGTACTTCTAAGCACCATCCGGAAACAGAGCCTATAAAAAACAGAAATGCAAGCTTTAAAAATATATTCATACAATCACTTCTTTAATCTAAAAATTCCATGTTAGCAAAAATCTTTTCCATGTGTCCAGCGGGGCATAGATACATCTGTCACAGAAGCAATGAATATAAAAAATACAGCTAAGGCCCAAGTGATGATTTCACCTGCTAAATGCTGTAATCCCGGGAACTGAATCCGAATACGAATTCCTGTCCCCATGAACATACATATTCTACTACACTTGATCCTGTCATGCCAATCAAAAAGAAATAAAAGCTTCGCGGCTGCGGCTTCCGGCAGACGGAGACTTTCACTTTCGATGTTGGAGATATAATTCTGTGTATCTGTTTCAGTTGTCTTCATACATAAATTCATCTCTTTTACCATGGTTTATGCAGCAGATATGATTGCGCAAACTGTCATTTTGCAGTAACATTGTAAATATTGATATTCGATCCATTCTCAACGGTAACTCAACGGTTGTTGATTTTAAGTTGACGGTAGGTTTAGACTTGCGGTGAAGAATACAGGTATACTCTGAAATAATATACTTTCAAAAGCGGACGAGGAGAGATTTTTGCTATGAAAAAAAAGAAATTCAATTTAGGCGGTAGTATAACTATTTTATTTGAGGTATTGGTCGGCATACTTCTGCTTATTGACCCTATAGAGTTTACTTCGGGAATCATTATAACAGCAGGTATTATCATGTGTGCCGTAGGTATTTGGGCTGTTATTACATATTTCCGTACAGATGCGGCTCAGGCGGCAGCAGGCGGAGCACTTTTGAAAGGAATGTTTTTACTTATTACAGGTATCTTCTGTATATTTAAGTCGTATTGGTTTGTCGCGTCGTTCACATTTTTAACAACTCTTTACGGCATGGTAATGCTGCTTTCCGGACTTGCTAAATTGCAGGATACAGTTGACGCAATCCGTTTAAAGAGAAAACGTCCGTATCTTGTTGCAGTCAGCGCTATTATATCTTTAACTTGTGCTGTTATTATCATATTTAATCCTTTTTTGACTGCTGCGGCACTTTGGATTTTTATCGGAATTGCGCTCATAGTTAAAGCTGTTGTAGATATTATGACGATGATTTTCGGCAGAGCAAAAGACGGTGAGTGATTATGAAAAGAATTGAGACAAAATCAGTTATAAAAATCGCGGCGGCTGTATTTGTGTTGTTTTTGTGTATCTATTATTGGTCGAGTCTTGCAGCGCTTCTCGGAAATGTTTTGTCTGCTGCAATGCCTCTTATTATAGGATGTATCGCAGCTTATCCGATGAATATTCTGATGAGCTTTTATGAACGCCATTTTTTTTCGCGTTCTAAAAAGGCGTTTGTATCAAAAATCAGAACGCCGGTTTGCCTGATTTTAGCGATAATAACCTTGCTTGCTGTTGTTGCTCTTATAATCGCTCTTATCGTTCCGCAGCTTGTTTCATGTGTTAAATTACTGATTGCGGAAATCCCTGGCGCTGTCGGTATCCTTTTAGAGCAGCTTGAAAAACTCGGTATTGTTTCAGAGGATATCGTAGATAAACTTGCGCAAATAGACTGGCAGTCCAGAATACAGCAAATTGTTGAAACTGTATTTTTGGGCATTGGGAGTGTTATGGGAGTTGATGTTAATACTGTTACTTCTGTTGTTTCCGGAATTACGACAGCCCTTGTCGCAATTATTTTTACTATTTATCTTCTTGCCGGAAAATACAAGCTCGGCGCGCAGTGCAGAAGTATGATGAAACGCTATATAAAGGAAGAAAGGCGCGTTAAGATAGAGTATGTGCTTTCGGTCGTAAACGACTGCTTTCACCGTTTTATCGTAGGTCAGTGTACAGAGGCTGTTATCCTCGGTGTACTTTGTACCGTTGGCATGCTGATTCTCGGTTTGCCGTATGCGCCGATGATTGGTGCGGTAATCGCATTCACCGCGCTCATTCCGATGGTCGGAGCTTTTATAGGCGGCGGAATCGGTGCATTTCTGATTATGATGGAATCGCCTATGCAGGCGTTGATTTTTGTTATTTTCCTGATTATTCTGCAGCAGCTTGAGGGAAACCTGATTTATCCGAGGGTAGTCGGTTCGTCTATAGGTCTGCCTGCGATTTGGGTGCTTGCTGCTGTTACAATCGGGGGCGGTGTTTTCGGCATTTTCGGTATGCTTATTGGTGTCCCGATTGCGGCCTCTTGTTACCGTCTGCTCCGCGAACATGTGAATAATGATAAAGGTTGCGGAGAAGCTATAGAGGAAGTGACTGAAGAAACTGCCGAAAAAACAGCTGAAGATGCTGCCGAAAAAACAGCTGAAGATGCTGCCGAAGAAACGGCTGAGAATTGACATTTTGCTGTCGGGGTTAAAGGCCTTTTAGAGCCGACGTCTTTTAGCGTGCCGGAATTTGAAACGTATGATGATAGAAGTTATTATTTTTACGCTATTATTCATTCGCAGAGATTTTGAAGAATATAGGGTTATATAAAATGGCACAAGTAATGGAAGTAATGTCATAGATAATACCGTAATAGTGTAATTTGGCCCTGAAATATTATCAAAATTATGTTGACAAACATATATTGATAGTGGTATAACAATAAAAAATTTAATAAAGCAAACCGTTGAAGCGGAGATAACGGCAATGATGCCTATACAGAGAGTCTGAGATGCTGAGAATCAGACAAGAAACAAGTTGTCAAATGGACCGCTGAGGGTGCAGTCAAAAGCACATATGTATATGTGCCCAGTATTCTGCAACGTGGGGCATACGTCAGTTGCCGGGGATATGACGGTATCCTGTAAAAGTGCACGGTCGATTTTGCATCGGCGTGAATCAAGGTGGCACCGCGGATAGATTTTACTGTTCGTCCTTGACAGAAGGGATCCTTCTGTCAAGGACTTTTGTATTTTGGAGGCGATGAATATGATACTGTTGACCAAGCGATGGCGATCCTGCGCATATTCTGATAACAAACCCATCATCAACCTTTTATAAAACACGGAGGAATATCCTATGCAATACAACGGAATTGATTTTGACACG
>JAFTXL010000152.1 GCA_017464985.1 Clostridia bacterium
AATAGATATATACGAAATTACATAAGAACTTCAAAACGGTATTTACAAGCAAAACAACTATACCTAATCCTACCGAAGAAGCTCCGTAACCCACCGCAAGCATCAGAACATCAATTACACCCATTGCCAAAAGATATGCGAGAGTTCTCGGGATCAAGTACCAGCAGTAACCGTTTACCATACGCATCGATACACCCACACCGCCGTGTTTAAATCCGATGAGACCGGGAAGAACAAATGACATATACATAGCGTAAAATACCATTGCAAAAAACAGAATCACAACTGTCAGCAGACAAAGGAACACCATTTGAAGAATAACACTTGTATCTCCTGCAAGAAGCTGCTTGATAGTCATGGCAGCAGGTATTATGGAATACGCCGCAAGTACAATGAACACTAAAGAAAAAGCAATCACAGCTGTGAAATACAATGCGATTTTAAGAAAGTTCTTATTTATACCTGTCTTAAATTCGCCTTTTTTCGGGGCATGGTCTATAAGCGACAAGTACAGAACATGTGAATATCCGGCATAAAAAATACCGATAACCGATGAAATCGCAAACATAAATATAATCGCAACAACCACAGTCACAGCCATAAGCGCCGGTGATGTTGCCTTGCTCGCAAACCAATTCGCAAGTGAAGACAAAAGATCAACATAGCTGTATTCTAATAGTTTACCGAGCGAGCCATACTCCTTTGTAAGCGGATTATATTGTTCAATTATACAAAAAATAAAGGTAGTAATCGCGATAAATACCATCAAAACAGGTCTCTCTTTAATTCTTGCAATACATGCTTTCATAGGCTTAAAGACCTCCATAAAATTAAATTATAAAAATACCTATAAATTATATCATTCACCCAAATTTTAGGCAACTGTTATTTAAAATCATCCTTTGATCTTTGAGTCAACAATTCACTGCTGCTCGAGAGCGGCAGTAAGAGCCTTTGCAAGCTGGTCTGGACATGATGTATTTTTAAATCCGCATTTTATCCCTTCGAGACGTTCTATTACATCCTGTGCTTTCATACCCTCTGCCATAGCCGAAATGCCTTTAAGATTTCCGTTACAGCCTCCAGTGTACTTAACATTGCTCACAATGCCGTCATTAAGTTCAAACTCTATCATGTTTGAACAGACTCCCGATGTTTTATATCTGAATTCCATATATTACCCACTCCATTCTGTATTAAATAAAGGATTATCCCCTTTTTGCTTTTAATAGTATCAATTTATATCTTTTGCGTCAATCGGCATTCAAAGATTTCAAGACAAACGCATGAAATTCGTATTTGCAGTAAGCTATCGCCTTAAAATTTTCATGCCTTTGCTCCGAGATATTCCGAAAGCACCCCGATTATTTCATTGTACTCTGTGCATTTAAACACTCGATCCTTTACTGCAGCACTTCCGGGAAGACCTTTTAAGTACCATGCAATATGCTTTCTGAGTTCCCGCACGCCGACATCCTCACCCTTAAACTCAACAGTAAGCTCTGCCTGTCTGCAAATTTCATTCAGGATTTCCTCTCCGCATCGTCTGCCTTTGTCCTCACCGCTCAGAATATCCTCAAAAATCCACGGATTGCCAAGCGCAGCACGGCCTATCATAATCGCGTCACAGCCTGTGTATTCAAACATTCTTGCAGCATCCGCTGCAGAGCATATGTCACCGCTTGCGATTACCGGAACAGATACCGCATTTTTCACCTTTTTAATAATATCAAGGTCGCATTTGCCGGAATAATATTCTTCACGGAAGCGTCCGTGTACGGCAACTGCCGCGGCTCCGTTTTCACACACAACGCTCGCAAGTTCCAATGCGCTCTCGTTTCCGAGTTCAAATCCTCTCCTCATTTTAACCGTAACCGGCACATTCACAGCACTGCTGACAGCCTTTACAATTCTGCCCGCAAGTTCCGGATTTTTCATAAGTGCGGAGCCCTCTCCGTTTCCGGCAACCTTAGGAACAGGGCAGCCCATATTGATATCAAGCATCGGAGCACCCTTTGCTTCAAACAAAACAGCCGCCTCTGCCATAATTTCAGGCTCGGAACCAAATATCTGAACCGCGCATGGGAATTCTCTATCATCTGTATCCGCCAGAACAATGCTGTTTTCACTGTTATAATGAACACCTTTTGCGCTTATCATTTCGGAATATACAAGACCTGCTCCGCGGCTTTTGCACAAAGTCCTGAAAGCACGGTCAGCAACGCCTGCCATAGGTGCTAAAAAAACATTATTATCAGCTTTTACATTTCCTATAAAAAACGGTTTCTTTATATATTTTTCTGTTTCTATTCTTTTATCTGTCATAACATTTGAAGTATATCATGCTTTTATAAAAAAAAGTATTCATTTTTTATTGCGTATGCTAAAATCAAAGAGATACAAAAAATAATAACATTTCATAAAATACTAATATATTGAACGTAAAATATAACAAGGAGGTATTGTAATGAGATTTGTAAAAATGCAAGGTCTCGGAAATGATTATATCTACGTAGATTGCATAAAGCAAACAGTTGAAAATCCTGCTGAAATCGCAAAAAAAATAAGCGACCGACACTTCGGAGTCGGTTCTGACGGTTTGATTTTAGTTTGCAATTCAGATGTTGCCGATTATAAAATGGAAATTTATAATGCGGACGGTTCCCAGGCAGAGATGTGCGGAAACGGAATAAGGTGCGTTGGCAAATTCTTACATGACGAGGGATATGTTAAATGCGACTGCGTTTCCATCGAAACATTGGCAGGCATAAAGCTTCTCAAATTGATAATAAAGGATAACGTATGCATAGGAGCAAGAGTTGATATGGGAGAGCCTATACTCTCGCCCAAAAAAATACCGGTATTATGGAACGATGACAAAATGATAAATGAAGAGATTTTCGCCGGAGGCAGACACTATAACGTCACCTGTGTATCTATGGGAAATCCTCATGCAGTCATTTTTACAAATGAACCTGTTGAAGATATGAATTTAGCAGCAATAGGCC
>JAFTXL010000153.1 GCA_017464985.1 Clostridia bacterium
AGAAGTAAGCGGACCAATCTGATCGAGCGATGATGCAAACGCAACAAGTCCGTATCGTGATACCGTTCCGTATGTCGGTTTCATACCTACAACACCGCAGAATGAAGCAGGCTGTCTGATTGAACCGCCGGTATCCGAACCGAGTGTATATGCCGCCTCATTTGCCGCAACCGCCGCAGCAGAACCGCCCGAACTTCCTCCCGGAACGCGCTCTGTATCACGCGGATTGCGGGTAACTTTAAATGCAGAGTTCTCTGTTGTTGAACCCATGGCAAATTCATCCATATTGAGCTTTCCGAGCAATACATAGCCTGCATTTTCGAGCTTTTCGATTACGCATGCATTGTACGGCGGAACATAGTTTTCAAGAATTTTTGACGCACATGTAGTTTTTATACCCTTAGTGCACATATTATCCTTTATTCCTGCAGGAATTCCCGCAATGTCAGAAAGCACTTCTCCTGCCGCTCTCTTTTTGTCTGATTCGGCAGCCATTTGAAGAGCAACATCTTCGTTGACTGAAATATATGCGCCGATTTTATCTTCTTTTTCATTGATTTCAGCAATATATGCCTTTGTCAGCTCAACGGAGGAGTATTCGCCGTTTTTAAGTGCCTGTGAATGTTCATATACGCTTTTTAAAGTAATATCATTCATTTTACGCTACCTCCACTATTAACCTTCAACGACACGGGGAACTGTTACATAACCGTCCGCTCTTGTCGGAGCAGCAGCCAAAAGTTCATCACGTTCAAAATTATTCTGAGGAATATCTTCTCTGAATACATTCTTCATAGGTACAACATGCGCTGTAACAGGAACACCCTCTGTATCAATTTCAGAAAGCTGATTTGCAAAACCGATAATTGATTTCATATCCTCCGCAAATGCCTTCTTTTCTTCTGCTGTAACAGAAAGTCTTGCAAGATTCGCAATATTATCTATATCAATTGTAGGTTCAGCTTTCTTTGCCTTTTCCGCAGCTTCGCCGGATACCATACCTGCCTCTTCAAGCGCTTTTCCGAGACCAAGTATCTCAAGCTGAGCGGCATCTACTCTCTGCGGAGCTTCCGTCATAGGGCAAGACGCATCTTTTATCTTCGGGAACGCAATTACATCGCGAAGCGAATCAGCACCCACCATAAGCATTACGATTCTGTCGAGACCAAAAGCAAATCCGCCGTGTGGTGGTGTTCCGTACTTAAATGCATTAACCATAAATCCGAAACGCTCTTCAATCTCATCATCACTGAAACCGAGTGCCTCAAACATTTTCTGCTGAACATCTTTGTTGTGAATTCTGATTGAACCGGAACCGAGCTCTATGCCGTTTAATACTACGTCATATGCCTGCGCTCTTACCTTCTCGGGTGCTGAAATCAAATACTGTACATCCTCGGGATAGGGCATTGTAAACGGATGATGCGTTGCAACATATCTTTCTTCTTCTTCGGAATATTCAAACTGCGGGAAATCTGTAACTATAAGGAACTTGTATGCATTTTTATCACGCAAACCAAGTATATCGGCAACATCCAATCGGAGCGCTCCGAGTGTTTTTCTTACAACAGAAAGCTTATCCGCGCAGAAGAAAATAAAATCGCCCGGTTCTGCTTTCATTGCTGACAAAATCGCGTCCATCTCTTCTTTTTTGAAATATTTTGTAAGAATAGAATAAATCTCTCCATCAGGTCTTACAGCTATCCATGCCATTCCCTTTGCGCCGTAATTGATTGCCTTTTCTGTAAGGTTCTCTATGGTTGTTCTTGTAAAATCAGAACAGCCTTTTGCGTTGATTGCTCTTACAACTCCGCCCTTATCTACAACATTTCTGAACACGCTGAAAGAGCAGCTTGCAGCGAGCTCTGTAAGGTCAACTATCGGAAGGTCAAAACGAAGGTCAGGTTTATCAGAACCGTAAATATCCATCGCCTGATGCCATGTCATTCTCGTGAACGGCTCTGTGATATCAAGACCTTTTACTTCACGGAAAATATGTTTAAAGAGTTTTTCGAGATGTACAAGAATATCCTCCTGGTCAATAAACGACATTTCCATATCAACCTGTGTAAATTCAGGCTGTCTGTCTGCTCTTAAATCCTCATCGCGGAAACATCTTGCTACCTGGTAATATTTATCTATTCCGCCTACCATAAGAAGCTGTTTAAAAATCTGCGGGGACTGCGGAAGCGCATAGAAGCTGCCCGGATGAACACGGCTCGGCACGAGATATTCTCTTGCACCCTCCGGCGTTGATTTTCCGAGCATAGGTGTCTCTACTGCTATGAAGCCCTCTTCGTCAAGGTCCTCCTGTGTTGCTTTCTGTACAGCATGACGGTAACGCAGATTTTCTATCATCTGAGGTCTTCTCAAATCCAAAAATCTGTATTTAAGTCTCAATTCCTCTCTTACCTGTACATTTTCATCAAGCGAGAAAGGAAGTGTATCAGCCTGTGAAAGTATTTCTACCGATGTTGCAGCAAGTTCAACTGTACCTGTAGCAATCTTGGGATTGTATGTTTCTTCATCTCTCTGTCTTACGTTACCAGTTACAGCAATTACAGACTGACTTCTTAATGATTCTGCTGCAGCAAAACCTTCTTCGGAAAGATTCTGTGCGTCAAATACCACCTGCAATACGCCTTCACGGTCTCTAAGATCTACAAAAATAACGCCGCCCATGTCACGCTTCGTAAGTACCCATCCGCAACATGTCTGCTCCGTGCCGATATGCGATTCACGCAAAAATCCGCAGTAAACAGTTCTTTTCATTTTCTTACCTCCGTTTTAGTTATATAAAATGGCTTTTACGGCAATAAAAATTGCCCTCCGTCCCGGATATGCTTCTTTATCTCCACGAACAGATAAAAACTGCCGTGCGATTTAACTTTGAAGCTTCGGGGCGAAAGACATCTTCCGCGGTGCCACCCAAATTTAATTCTCACGAATTCTCTCTACGGACACTTCATGTCCTGCGGCTGTAACGTGCCGACACGTCCGTATCTACTTATGTGCATCAGCATACTTTCAAGCGGAGGCTCCGGGATGTTCTTCAATGCAAACTTCGTACCGCTTTCACAGCATCGGCGGCTCTCTTTGACTACCTTCTGCAAATACTCTTCCCATCATAGCTTTTAAATATAATCTGTCTGTATTCTGAATAAATATACAGACGGCTGTAGTTTAACATGATTTAAAATTTGTTTCAATATAAAAGATTCACTCATTCTTTTATTCAGCTTATTTTACTTTTTCTTCTTTGTAATTATACTTACAACAATTATACAAACAAACGCCGCTGCCGCAATTATTATAACAGGCATTATTTTAGTCTCATCACCGGTTGCGGGATTATTGACGTCAATACATTCCAAAATAGTTTGACCTTCCGAAATTCCCTCTGCTGCTGCTCGCATCGGCATAGCGAATGCAAAAAGCAATGCAGAGAATATAAAAAGTAAAAAACGCTTCGATTCCTTCATTTTTTTCACCCTTTTAATTTATATAACTTACAATTTCAATATTTTTGAATAATAGCATCTGCCATAACAGTTACTGTATCAGATTCAACTACCGCTAGTCCCGAAGAAGTTTTTACGCGGTATATTTCTTTTTCTTCCGAAAATGCAATCACATCCCCCTCAGCAACAGATATAATTGCATCGACATGTCGCCATCGTATACCATAGCTTCCGCCTCCGCGCCCTTTCTCATCGTCACTGATCCAAAGATGCACGGAATCACATTCAATAGGCGCAGCAGATTCAGCCGGTGTCAATATATTCAGAATCAATTTGCCCTTAACCTTTTCAGCAGCCATATCATCACCTATTTATCGGATTTTGCTTTAGAAAGTACATCATCTATTGTACCGCTCATCAAAAAATGCTGTTCGGAGATGTTGTCACATTCTCCGCCGAGAATCATTTCCATTCCGGAAATAGTTTTTTCCAAAGGAACATACACGCCTTTATATCCTGTAAAGCCCTCCGCAACATGGAACGGCTGGCTCATAAAGCGCTGTGCTCTCCTGGCTCTTTTTACGACAGTTTTATCCTCCGCTGACAGCTCATCCATACCAAGTATCGCTATAATATCCTGAAGTTCATTGTACTTTTGAAGAATCCTCTGTGTTTCCTTGGACACACGGTAATGTCTTTCTCCGACAAAATCGGGAGACAAAATTCTTGAAGAAGATTCAAGCGGGTCTACAGCCGGATATATACCGAGTTCTACAATTCTTCGAGAAAGAACCGTAGTCGCATCAAGATGAGAGAATGTCGTCGCAGGAGCCGGGTCTGTGAGGTCATCTGCAGGCACATAGACAGCCTGTACAGAGGTGATGGAACCGTTTCCCGTAGAAACAATTCTTTCCTGCAGTTTTCCCATTTCCGAAGCAAGCGTCGGCTGGTATCCCACCGCAGACGGCATACGTCCGAGCAACGCTGAAACCTCCGAACCTGCCTGAGTAAATCTGAAAATATTATCTATAAATAAAAGCACATCTTTATGGGAATGTTCGCGGAAATATTCCGCCATTGTCAGGCCTACGAGAGGGACTCTTAGTCTCGCTCCGGCGGTTTCGTTCATCTGTCCGAAAACAAGCGATGTTTTA
>JAFTXL010000154.1 GCA_017464985.1 Clostridia bacterium
AGAATCTTCTTGACCCTGGTAAAACACCTGCTGAAAATGTACAGTTTTTGCTTATCCTTGCGGCAATTATTAAAGCTGTGGATGAATATCAGGATCTTATCAGGCTTTCCGTATCATATGCGGGAAATGACCACCGCCTGGGCGGAGGAGAAGCGCCTCCTGCGATTGTTTCTGTTTTTGTAGGTGAAGAGCTTGAGGAGATAATAAATTCAATAGTTGACGGAACATCATATACCGGTATGAGAGCTGCCGTAATGGATTTGGGAATACCTACTGTTCCTACTTTTAGAAAAGATACTACTGACAGAAACAGAACTTCTCCTTTGGCTTTTACCGGAAATAAATTTGAATTCAGAATGCTCGGTTCTTCACAGAATATTGCGCTTCCTAATATTGTGCTGAATACAACTATAGCAAAAGAATTTAAAGAATTTGCGGATATACTTGAAAATGCAGAGAATTTTGATCTTACCGTTGCAAAGATTATAAAAGATACTTTTACAGAGCACAGAAGAATAATTTTTGACGGAAACGGATATTCAAAGGAGTGGGAAGACGAGGCAGAAAAAAGAGGTCTTTTGAATCTTGATAATTCTGTTGACGCGTATAAAACATTTACTTTACCAAAGAACATTAATCTGTTTAAAATGTTTAACGTAATGAGTGAAGTGGAGATACATTCCCGTACAGAAATATTGATGGAAAATTATTCAAAGATCATAAATATCGAAGCTCTTACAATGCTTGAAATGGTAAAACGCGATATAATCCCTGCCGTAAATGAATATATAACAGATGTGGCAGGTACGGCATCGTCAAAGAAAGCTATTGTTTCGGATGTTGACTGCAGCATGGAGGAGGATTTGATAAAAACTCTGTCAGAGCTTAATTCTGCTTCGTATAAACTTGCTAAGGAGCTTAAAGCCGCAATTGGTGAGGCTTCCTCAAAGCATGATAATGTTGAAAGAGCTGAGGCGTACAGGGATTTAGTTATCCCTGTAATGGAGATACTGCGTGAAAAAGTTGACGCAATGGAGACAATGACAGCAACTGAGCATTGGCCGCTTCCGTCATACGGCGATATGCTGTTTAATGTGTAAAGCTGCTCAGAATTTCAAAATGTCTTTCTGCCATTTTTTCAACAGTATAGTTTTTGATTATTGCAATTGATTCTTTGCCTGCTTCAAAAATCTCTTCTGAGGATTTTTGAAGCAGGTTATTTATTTTTTCTGCAAGTATTTCCGCGTTGTCAATCGGTACAATATGCCCGTTTACTCCGTTTTTTACAAGCGAAACCCCCGCAATGCATTTTTCTGTCGTAATAACAGGGAGTCCGCATGCCATTGCTTCATTGATAACAAGGCCCCATACATCGGTTCTTGTGGGGAGTACAAATACATCGGAAGCACGGTAAAATTTAACAAGGTCTGAAAAAGGTTTGAAGTCCTCAAAATGAATGCATGAAACATTGTGAAACTGCATGAGTTCGATGTATTCTTCTGTCGGAGTACCTCCAATGATACACACATAAGCACTGTGCGGCAGACTTTTTGCGGATTCTATCAGAACATCAAAACCTTTGCTTTGGATAAAACGTCCTACAGATACAATTATTTTGCTGTTTTGCGGAAGTCCGAGTTCAGCTCGTAAAGCAGTTTTTTCCTCTGCCAAAGATGGCGCTTCGAATATATCATCTTCCGAAAGAGATGTAAAAGGATATCTGTAAATCCTGTCAGACAATGCGCCGTAATGTATAAGATATTTATCTGTTTCGCCGCTTGTAGAAAGATATGCGTCCGCGCCCGAAATAAAATGTTTTTTGAATTTGAACAGAAATCCTGAGCCGCTGTCTTTTATTAGACCGCCGTCCGAACTTAAAATATACGGTATTTTTCTTTTTCGCATATATTTTATTGCGGACATTGCTGTGGGGGAGCTGTAGCCGCTTACAATTATATGGTCGAAGCCTCCGCTTTTTATAATCTTGCGGATTTCAGGGCAGAATGCTTTGTCTGAGCCTGTATTGATACCTTTCATGAATATCGGATTAAAAGAAACGGTATCGCCGAGTGTCCATGATTTGTCACGTCCTGACGCGCTGCGGCGTTCAAAACATACAGTTAAATTTACGAGCTTGCCGAATTTATTGAAAAAATTAACGCGGTAAGGTGACGGTACGTTTGTTATAAAGAGGACTTTTTTTTTGATTTGTCCCTGATTATCCTGCATATCAGTTTCCTCCCGATTTTTCAAAAACAGACTTCCATTGGTCAATTACAGCGCCGCGGTTCATTCTCTCTTTAATACATTCGGACGGCTCTGTCATTTTCGGTTTTGTCGCGAACTCTTCAAAAGTCATGTTTTTGATTGCGTCACAGTCATATATTTCAGTATCATTCTCTTCGTAATAGTTGTAAAGCAGACTTCCTTTAGGCAAATAGACTTTTTTTGTCATGTAGAGCAGTCTGCATATGTTGCCGAGCGCAATCTGTCTGTAAACCTTGAAAATTGCGATATCAATATCCCAAAGGAAATGAACATAATCCCAAAGAGGCATGTTTTCCATCTGAAAAGTAACTTTATCGCCGAATATTTCTGTTGCGCGGCTGATTACCTGCTTCGCGTACTCTCCGTCACCGTATGACAGTGGAATATAGAGATGAATATTTTCATCTTTAAATTTCGCAAGAGCGTCAATCACATCGAGATGGTTGCATAAGGGGGTAGCGGAATGTCCGACCAGAATATTTGTAAGTGACGGGTCATGAAATACTGCCGGCTTTTGGTCGTCAATCTGAGTATGTCTGTACACGCTGTATGTCGCAAGCATAATATTCTGCTTTTTATTAAATGTCTTTCTGTAAACTTCTTCATCGGTTGGGAATATGACAACAACGGAGCCGACATTTTTTCTCCACAGGCGGTGTACTGTATTTACCGCATATCTGATAACAGGATTTCCGTCATTTCTTTTCCAGTTGAAGAGATCTGCGCCCCATTCAACCCAGGTGGATTTTTTCATACATGATGGATGCATGAGCATTTTAAGCTGTGTTGTCCAGTACCAGCCCATTGAGTGCCAGTAGACGTGCTGTGCGGAATCAATATATGCG
>JAFTXL010000155.1 GCA_017464985.1 Clostridia bacterium
ACGTACAACGGACTGATAATTGTTAAGATGTTTAACAAGTGAAAATTCTTCATCCGAATCAAGCAATGTGAGGTCCGCATCCTTCCAGTAAATACCGGCTTCTTCTGCTTTTCTCAGGACGCTTTTTCCTCTTGCGTAGCTGTATTGTACATACGGACCCGATTCGCCCTCAAAATCAAGCATATCTTCCCATGTAAAAATAATGTCACGCTCTCTTCCGTTTTTCAGGAAAGCATAAAGAACTGCGCCAATACCGATTTTCTCCGAAACAAAATCAATATCATCAATAACCTTACCGGTAGGACTGTTTATAATAATTTCTTTAGTCTTATCTACAGCTTCATTTAAAACATCTTCGAGAAGAACCACATCACCGTGTCTTGTAGAAATTACTCTGTCAGGGAATCTTACATATCCGAAACCTACATGCACGCACGAATCAGACCAATTAAATCCCATTTTATCAATAACAGAAAATACCTGTTTAAAATGCAAAGCCTGCGGCGTTCCTACAACGTATATATTTTTATAAAAATCATAATGACGCTTTCTATAAACAGCTGCCGCTATATCACGCGTAGCATAAATTGTACTTCCATCAGATTTCAGAATGATACACGGGGGAATTTTTGCTTCCTCAGGAAATCTTACCACCATAGCACCGTCACTTTCTTCTAAGATATTCTTATCTTTAAGAATCTGTACGATTTCGGGCATTTTATCAGAATAAAAACTTTCTCCAGCATATGAATCAAAAGAAATACCAAGTTTATCATACATACGGTTAAATTCAGAAAGACTTGCTTTTACAAAGAACTGCCAGAGCTCTGTTACTTCCTTATCTCCGTCTTCAAGCTTTTTGAAATAACCTCTTGCTTCATCTTCAAGCTCAGGATTTTTCTCCGCTTCATTGTGGAAACGCACATATATTTTAAGAAGCTCATTTATCGGGTCTTTTAAAATATCAGCTTCATTTCCCCACCTTTTATATGCACTTATAAGTTTTCCGAACTGCGTCCCCCAGTCACCGAGATGATTTACCTTTACAGTATCATAGCCCAAGAATTTGTAGATTCGTTCAACAGAACTTCCGACAGCAGTTGAAACAAGATGTCCTATATGGAACGGTTTTGCGATATTAGGTGAAGAAAACTCAACTATAACTTTCTTACCCGCGCCCTCGTCAGACTTACCATAATTCTCGCCCTGCTCATTTATTTCAGCGATAATGCCGCTTATAACAACTTTTCTGTTGAGATAGAAATTAAGATAACCGCCTGCGACCTCTGTCTTTGAAATAAGATCCTTTTCATCAGTCATTGTATCGACAGCATCTTTGATAGAAGCAGCAATCATCGGCGGCGCTTTGCGGAATTCTTTTGCAAGAACAAAACACGGAAATGCAAAATCTCCCATTTTATCATCGGGCGGCAGCGCAATCATACCCTTTACTACAGCTGTATCAAATTTTTCGTTATCAATGGCTTTAGATATAATATCCGCCAAATATCCTTTAATATCCATAAAATATATCCTTTACACATAATGAATGAGACGGACACGATTCAAACGTGCCCGACTCAATTATAATTAACAAACAATATTGATAAGTCTTCCCGGAACAACGATAAGTTTTTTTATCGTTCTGCCGTCAACTATCTTTTTAATTTCCTCAGACTCCATCGCAAAAGCTTCAAGACCTGCTTTATCGAGAGAAGACGGAACCATTACCTTACCTCTGATTTTACCGCATATCTGAACAGCAAGTTCAACTTCTGCTTTGACAATGGCCGCAGGGTCATATTCAGGCCACTTCTGTGAATGTACATATTCCTCACCGAGCTTGCAATCCTGCCAGATTTCCTCCGCCATGTGAGGCGCTACAGGATAGAGAAGCTTTATCAAAGCTCCCAAATCGCCCTTTGAAACTTTTCCTACAGCATACATTTCATTTACAAGCGCCATCATCGCAGCAATAGCTGTGTTGAATTTCATCTTCTCATAGTCTTCTGTAACCTTTTTGATTGCAGAATGAACTTCGGCCTTTAACTCTTCGGAGATATTTTCCCCGTCAGTCATAATATCCTGAAGTCTCCATACTCTCTCAAGGAATCTGAGACAGCCTCTTGCACCCTTTGTTGACCACGGAATAGCCTGATCAAATGCACCCATGAACATTTCATATACTCTGAATGCGTCTGCGCCTATCTCAGCAACAATATCATCAGGATTTATAACATTTCCTCTTGACTTAGACATCTTCTCGCCGTTCTCACCGAGAATCATACCGTGTGAAGTTCTCTTTATATACGGCTCAGGACATGTAACAGCACCGATATCGTACAGGAACTTATGCCAGAAACGTGAATAGAGCAAATGAAGTGTAGTGTGCTCCATACCACCGTTATACCAGTCAACAGGCAGCCAGTAATTCATTGCCTCTTTAGAAGCAAATTCATTGTCATTTTTTGGGTCAACATAGCGAATAAAATACCACGAAGAACCTGCCCACTGCGGCATAGTATCTGTCTCACGCTGAGCTGGACCTCCGCACTTGGGACAAGTTGTATTTACCCATTCAGGAACATTTACAAGCGGTGATTCGCCGCTGTCTGTCTGAACATAATTATCTATTTCGGGAAGCTTAATCGGAAGCTCATTTTCAGGAACTGTGACCCAACCGCAGCAAGGACACTTAATAACCGGAATCGGTTCGCCCCAATATCTCTGACGGCTGAATACCCAGTCACGGAGCTTAAAGTTTACCTTTGACACTCCACAGCCTTTTTCTGTAAGCCACTCAACAATTTTCTTTTTAGCTTCGTCTACAGAAAGACCGTTCAGGAATTCTGAATTTATCATAGTGCCTGTCGCAATATCAGTAAACGCAGCCTCCTGTACATTTCCGCCCGCTACAACCTCAATAATTGGAAGATTGAATTTCTTCGCAAACTCCCAGTCTCTTGTATCATGCGCAGGGACCGCCATAATCGCACCTGTACCGTATGATATCAACACATAGTCTGATACCCATATCGGAATTTCACGGCCGTTTACGGGATTTATCGCAGTAATACCGCGAAGTTGTACGCCTGTTTTATCCTTAGCAAGCTCTGTACGCTCAAAGTCGGACTTTTTAGCAGCCTCTGCTCTATATGCAAGTATCTCATCATAATTTTTGAGATAATCTTTTAGTTTATCTATAACAGGATGCTCAGGTGAAATAACCATATATGTCGCGCCAAACAGCGTATCAGGTCTTGTAGTATATACTCTCAATTTTTCATCAACCTGCGAAAGCTTGAAATCAACCTCCGCACCCTGGCTTCTGCCAATCCAATTTCTCTGCTGAGTCTTGACCTTTTCTATAAACTGAACATCGTCAAGACCGTCAATCAATTTCTGCGCGTAATCTGTGATGCGAAGCATCCACTGGCTCTTTACTTTTCTGACAACCGGACTTCCGCAGCGCTCACATACGCCATTTACAACTTCTTCATTTGCAAGACCGACTTTACATCCTGTGCACCAGTTGATAGGCATTTCAGCCTTATATGCCAAACCTTTTTCAAATAACTTTACGAAAATCCACTGTGTCCATTTGTAGTAATCAGAGGACGTAGTATTGACCTCAGATGACCATGTAAATGAAAAGCCGAGCATCTTCAGCTGATCTTTAAAATGCTGTATATTCTTCTCCGTAACAGCTGCCGGATGAACTTTATTTTTTATAGCAAAATTTTCTGTCGGAAGACCGAAAGCATCCCAACCAATCGGAAAAAGAACATTATATCCTTCCATACGGCGCTTTCTGCATATGATGTCCATAGCTGTATTTGATCTCGGATGGCCTACGTGCAATCCGTTTCCTGACGGATACGGGAACTCTATCAAGCCATAGAATTTCGGCTTGCTGTAGTCAGATGACGGCTCAAATGTAGCATTTTCTTCCCAGAACTCCTGCCATTTTTTTTCAATCCTTGCAGGATTATATATATTTTCACCTGCTATGGTATTCTCGTTCATATAAACTCCTCCAACGCCGTATACCGCTTGTCTCATGTTCAGCAACATCTTTACGCAGTACGGCAAACATAAAAAATTCAATACACTGTGTTAATAATACATTACAGCAAAAGGATGAGAATATAAATATCCTCATTCTTTTGCTGCAATATGTAAATACGTTTCAAAAAGATAAATTATCTCTTAAGAAGAACTTCCTGCTCGTATTTCTTTACTTCATCAAGCCATGCGCTTCCTACCGGTACGCCGTTGACTTCGCAGAAATAATCCCAAACAGCACCCATAGGAAGTGTCTTGATTTCTTCAAGAATAGCAAGTCTTGAAGTATAATCAAATGTCTTCTCATACTCAGCAAGCTTAGCTGTAGGCTCAAGCAATGCGCCGAGAAGAGCTTTCTGCATATTTCTCATACCGATAACCCATGCAGCTATACGGTTGATGCTTGCATCAAAGAAGTCAAGACCGATGTGCGTTCTGTCGATGAAGTCATTGCGAACAAGCTCTTCAGCGATAGCCTTAAGCTCATCATTAAGGATAACAACATGGTCACTGTCCCATCTTACAGGACGGCTTACATGGAGAAGGATCTCATCAACGAAGTTGAAAGCAGCAGAAATCTTGTCAGAAATAACTTCTGTAGGATGATAGTGACCTGCGTCGAGAGTTACCATCTTGTTATTTGCAACAGCGTAACCTACGCAGAACTCATTTGATCCTACAGTGAAGCTTTCAGCGCCGATACCGAATACTTTGCTCTCGATACCATCGCAGATGTACTCAGCGGGATACTCAACTGAGAATACTTCGTCAAGACCCTCTTTCATGAGTTTTCTCATGCCATATCTGTCAATCGGAACATCTTTCATTCCATCCGGGAACCAGTGGTTAACAGCACAAGGCGTACCGAGTTCTTTTCCGAAGTAAGCAGCGATTTCACGGCTTGCCTTAATGTGACGAATACAGAAGTCTCTG
>JAFTXL010000156.1 GCA_017464985.1 Clostridia bacterium
CCTTTCGGAAGAAAGCCCGAGCTTCACGGTTATCCCGTAAGAGTATCGGAGATGCTTTCTACACTTGAGGGTGCGGTTTACGTTGAGCGTGTTGCCGTAAATAATGTTCAGAATATTAAAAAGGCAAAAGCCGCAATCAAAAAAGCTTTTCAGGTTCAGATGGCAGGTCTTGGTTTCTCAATCGTAGAAGTTCTCTCGATTTGTCCTACAAACTGGGGTATGACACCGGCAAACGCGCTTAAATGGCTTGAAGAGAATATGATGGAGCATTATCCGCTTGGAAACTTCAAGGGCAAAGATCTGGAGGTGTAATTTATGGAGCAGATTATTTTAGCAGGCTTCGGCGGACAGGGTATCTTGTCTATGGGTAAATTTATTGCATATGCAGGTCTTGAGGAAGGTAAAAATGTTTCGTGGCTTCCTTCTTACGGTCCTGAAATGCGAGGCGGTACAGCAAACTGCAACGTAATAGTTTCAGAGGAAGAAGTAGGTTCTCCTATCATCGGAAAAGCGTCCGCTTTGATTGTAATGAATCAGCCTTCACTCGAGAAGTTTGAGGATTCAGTAGAAGAGGGCGGTATTATCATACTCGACAGCAGCCTTGTACCGGTTGCGCCGAAGAGAAAAGATGTCAAGGTTTTCTCAATTCCTGCGACAACTATGGCATACGAGCTCGGCAACGCTACTTTTGCGGGAATTATCCTTCTCGGAAAACTTCTCGGAGAGACAAAGGTAGTAACAGAGGAGAACTTTGAAAAAGCGCTCACAAAGATTCTTCCGCCTAAGAAACATTTCCTCATTCCCGAAGAAATGAAAGCTCTCGCAATGGGCAGAGATTACTGATAATATATATCAGATATTTACAGGCAATGTTGATTTTCTCTGAAATGGTGAATGTCAGCATTGCTTTTTTATAGCAAGGATGATTTAGAAATTGAAGATGAAAGAAATCAAAAATCAAAGACTTATGATGATAGCTAGAATGATGCCGCGTTGTAAAAAGTTTGCCGATATAGGAACAGACCATGCCTGGCTTCCGATTTATGCCGTATCAAGCGGTATTTCCGAAAGCGCGATTGCGGCAGATATAAAAAAGGGCCCGATTGCTGTTGCGCAAAAAAATATTTCGGAATACGGTATGCAAGGTATGATTGAAACACGTCTCGGCTCCGGACTTTCTGTGCTTGCCGCGGAGGATATTACTGATGGCAATTGCGAGGCTGCCGTTATTGCGGGCATGGGAGGTCTTTTGATTTGCGACATTTTAGACGCTGACAAGGATATTTCACACAATCTCCCGGTACTGATTCTTGAACCGAATACATCTGAATACGAACTCCGTGAATATCTTTACAGAAATAGTTATGAGATTCTTGATGAGCAGGCATGCCGTGACGGACGGCATGTGTATGCTGCAATAAAATGCCGCTTTAACGGCGGTTTAGAGCATCAGGGGAAAATTAATATAGAAAAGAAGCTTGAATTTTTTACGGGAAAGGTAATGCCTGAAAGAAAAAGCGATACAGATAAATTATATTTTGAAAAATTGAGAAATAAAGCAATTAAGGTTTTAAGCGGAATGGAGCAGTCGGAAAACAACAGTGAGGAAAACATACAGCGCATGGAAATTTACAGAGCTTTATTGAAACGTACGGAGGAATTGCTCAAATGAAAGTAAAAGAGATTGTAAAAATAATGAATGAAATTGCGCCGCCGGAAACAGCGCTTTCGTTTGATCATGTCGGTCTTATGACAGGATATGTAAATAATAGTGTGAACGGCGTAATGGTATGTCTTGATTTGGACGAGGCAGATTTAAATGAAGCAATAGAAAATAATTGCAATATGATAATAACGCATCATCCGCTGATATTTAATCCTGTCTCAGACCTTACTGAAGACAATGTAAGAGGCCGTCTGCTTTGCGGAATTATAAGGGCAGGCATAACGGTTTTTTCTGCTCATACAAATCTTGATTTTGCAGACGGCGGTGTAAATGACGCTTTGGCGGCAAAGCTCGGTTTATCTGATGTTGTAAAAGCAGATGATGGCGAACACCGCTTTGGTCTGCTTCAAAGTGATATGTCTTTTAAAGAGTTTGCCGTTTTTGCAAATAATGCTCTTGGCGCAGAGGGTATCAGGTGTGTAATTCCTGAAAATTATGATACAGAGAAGAAAATTTGCAGAGTAGGTGTCTCATGCGGTTCGTTTGACAGGGAAACGGCATGGGTTTATGCAAATGACATAGATGTACTTGTTACAGGTGAAGTAAAACATTCAGATGCAATTGATTTATCAATGGAGCGTTTTGCAACGCTTTCATGCGGCCATTATCCGACAGAGGTATGGGGCGCAATTGCACTTTATGAGCGTTTATCAGAGAGGGTTTGCGGCAAAAAAAACATACGCATTATGATGAGTTCTGCGGGAGTTAATCCTCTGAAAACTGTGTGACAGATAATTACAGCATGTACAACTCTATACTGAAGATAAAATTATAAAAAAAGAGAGAGCTATTACATAAAAGAAGATTATTTTGCGTTGGCAGATGAATTTCTGACAGAAGAGTATTATACGGGTTCTTTTTCCTTTTACACATCAGTACCTTGTCGGTATTTTTGTTGAAAACAGCAATTAAATTGTAGCCTTGCAATGTAAACACATCCTTTTATATTGTTTTGTAAATAAAAGAGAACAAAAATCCCGAAATCGGATATCGGACCGATTTCGGGATTTTTCAGTTCTCTTTTATTATTTCTTAAATGCCTGTGAAATTCTGTAAACTGCGGGTGCAAAGATCATATTGACTATGAGCTCTGCGATAAAGTTAAAACCTGCGCAGCCTATGAAAAGAAAATAAAAGAATGTTGTGCCTTCCGCAACAAATTTTGCGCTGATTGTATCTTTGAGGAACAGTGAACCGATTATAAAGAGACCTGTATTAACAATAGGTGCCGCGGCACTTGCAACAAAGACCGCCGCGTATTTATTGCGTTTGCTTATGATTTCGTAAAGCCATGCGGAAACGAAACCGGCTGCAGTTCCTTTAACAGTGCAGATAAGCGTTGTAATAACGGGATTATTCTCAAAAAGTATATGTGTAAATCCGTCTGCTCCGATAATGCCGGCGATCAGCACGATAAGTCCGAAAACAAATCCGATGAAAGATGCTCCTGCTTTTCCGACAAAAATACCTGCTATTACGATAGGAATAAGCACAAGACTTATGCTTACTGCGCCGAGTTTAATTCCGGAACCGACAGTTTGAAGTAATATTACAAGTGCGAGTAAAATAGCTGTTGTTACAAGTTTTGTTATAGCCTTTCTGTTTGAGGCTGAGTTAGTTTTTGACATAATAATTCTCCTTTTCCGTATTCTTAATCATTTTGAATTCTTCTTATACAAAATATAAAGTCCCTGAAGCAAAAGATGCTCATTGTAGATGATCTCGTGTTTTGTGTGACTGCATATTTCCTTTGAAAGACCGCCTGTGGCGACGACAGTACACTTTTTGCCGATTTCTTCTTCGAAACGCTCAATAAGACCGTCGAGCATACCTGCGTTGCCGTAGATTATACCTGACTGCATACATGAGACCGTGTTTGTGCCGATTGACTTTTTCGGAGTTGCAAGCGCAATATGGGGAAGCTGTGCTGTTCTTGCGGAGAGTGCATCAAGAGATATCTTTACTCCGGGAATAATTGCACCGCCTATCATAGAATTGTCTTCTGTGACAACGGAAATTGTAGTAGCTGTACCCATGTCGATTGCAATACAAGGTTTACTGTAAAGTGCTGCGGCTGCAACGCTGTCTACTAAAAGGTCGCTTCCGAGCTGTGCCGGATTGTCAATCAGAATATTGATTCCTGTTTTCATACCGGGCCCTACAACGATAGGCTCGAGACCTGTCAGCAGTCTTGTTGCGTCAGTAAGAATTGTAGTGATAAAAGGTACTACGGATGAGATAATGACACCTTCAATTTCGTCTGTGCGAATATTGCGTATGTCTAAAATGGATTTGATTTGAACTGCAACTTCATCGGAAGTGCGTTCTGTGGATGATGATATGCGTGCAACGAATTTAAGTTCGTCATCGCAATATCCGCCGAAAACTATGTTGCTATTTCCGGCATCAATGGTTAGTATCATAAAATTTTCCTCCTGCTGCTGTTTCTATGTAACTAATGAATACAGCGCAGTTAAAATTGTACAGCAATCATCTGTACAAATCAAGCTTGATTTGTGATACAATAAATCGGATATATTGAATATATTATTTTACTGAAGAGGATAGGGGATTTTAATTGTCTGATATAGATTTTAAAAACAAAAAAGCATATGTCGATTTCAAAAAAAGCAACGCAAAAGTCAGTTCGGATTACAACGGTATGCTGCTTGAGAAAAAAAAGAAAAAGAAATATATAATAGTTTTGATAGTTATTGCCGTACTAATTGCACTGATTGTTTACACGGCAATAGATATCGGGCGTAAAAACAGTATTATAACCGTTCAGAATGTGACAATCACACATGAGCAGCTGCCTGAGTCGTTTTCCGGTTATAAAATTTGGCAGATAAGCGACCTTAACGGCAAGGAATTCGGAGACAGGCAAGAGAAATTATTGGAGGTATTAAACGGAATTGATTACGATTTAATTTTGCTTACTGGAGACTATGTAGCTAATGACGGAAGCGGAGATGCTTGGGCTTTGTGGGATATTCTTGACGGGTTGGAGAAAACAACCCCTATATATTATATTTTCGGTGAACAGGATGAGCCTTTTAAAGATGCGTTGACGGAGCAATTTGAAGAAAGAGGCTTGATTCCTGTTTATCCGGCGCAGAGAATTGAATCGGCAGCGGGTGAGTATATTTATTTGTCGGGAATAAAGAACAATTCTGCGCTTGAAGATTTTGATTTTGAAGCAGAAAGCGATTTTTATATCTGCGTCGCACACGAACCGATTGATTACAATGTAGACACAAGACTTGCAAACGTCAACACACGTATTATTACCGAAATAGATTACGATGTTTCAATATCGGGTCATACGCTCGGAGGACAGTACAGGCTTCCTATTTTAGGAACGGTATATTCGGAAGGTCAGGGCGCATTCCCGCAGGAGAGATATATATACGGAATGCACACTGATGACAGCGGAAGAGTAAACTATATAAGCGGCGGATTAGGTGTAAAGTCGGGTTTCCGTATGGGGATAACGCCGGAGATTGCGTTAATTGAGTTGAAATCAGAGGAGTGATGTTGCTATGAAATACTTTAATTTGATAAAACCGGCTGCGTTACTGTTATCTTTTATAATTATTATAAGCGCATTATCGGGATGTACGGTTAAAAAAGGTTTGGACGGAAACGGTTTAGAAACAGCCGGGCAGAGTGTAAGTGACCCGGATAAAACGGACGGCGCAGGGGCGGATACTGACAGTGAAGTGGTATCTGCGGAGGACGGAAACGGTAATGATGAAGAACAGGAGGAAAATGTGATTCCGGTGTTTGTTCAAAGTAATATAAGCGAAAATGCTGTCAAATGGATAGAAAATTATAAAGAAGGCGGTCATGACGGAGATTCGGTGATTTTATCGTATGATGAAATAAAGAATTTCAACGAATTACTTGTTTCCGAATGTGAATACATAGTTGATATTCTCAATATGCCGGAGTCGGTATCATGTTCGGAATTGAAATCGAAAATTCTCAGCAGCGGTTATCCGTCACTCCCGAAGTATGATGATTCAGGTAATGAAATCACATATGATATGCTTGAAAGCATTCTTGAAAACCGAAATGCGGAGACATTGAAAGACGGTGAAAGCAAAGCACTGAAATACGGTATTGTTGTACAGAGAGCAAATTTGCGCACTATTCCTACCGATACGGCATTTTTTGACAATTCGTCACAAAAATATTATGACAGAATACAGGAAACGGAAGTTGTCTGCGGAAGTCCTGTATGGATTATGCATGAAAGCGCGGATTCTCTGTTTTATTATGTGCAGTCATATAATTATGCGGGCTGGGTAAGCGTAGCGGACATAGCTGTTGTAAATGATAAAGATACATGGCTTGAGTTTGCATCGCCGGAGGAATTTGCTGTAGTGACAGAGACTTTGGTTCATGTTTCTGCAGCTGAACTTATTACAGACATTAAACTTGATATGGGTGTTAGACTTCCTATAGAAAAATGCAGCGCTGACAGTTTTTCTGTAAAGCTGCCTGCACGGAGAGCTGACGGAAGTTTGTATACTGCATATGCGGAAATTTCTTCATCTGCGGCGTCATACGGATATATTCCTTATACTGTTAATAATTTTTACATACAGGCATTTAAATATGAAGGAGCAGAATACGGCTGGGGAGGAATGTATGACAGTGTTGACTGTTCAGGATTTGTTTGTGCTGTAATGAGATCTTTTGGTTTTAATCTTCCTCGGAATGCGGGGCAGCAAAAAGACAGTATCGGCGAGATTATAAATTTAAGCGGTATAGGACAGTCTGAGGTTGAATTAAAACTTTCCGGTATAAATACTCCTGCCGCAGTTTACAAGCCCGGCCATGTAATGCTGTATTTGGGTGAATACGAAGGACAGTACTGCATAATACATTCACCTCAAGGCGGCGAAATTGTATGCGAAGCTGTACTTGATACTTCTGCTTCTAATCTTATGAACGTAAATTTAATAAAATAATTTTTGTGTGATTTTTATTTTGAACTGTTATTTTCTGCTGAGTATTGTTACTGACGCAGCTGCCGTATCACGCACATGACTGATACTTAGGTCGATAGAAATTACTTTTAGCTTTTTCAATTCTTCCTGTGCTCGGCCGTGCAGTTTTAAAATCGGTTTGCCGTTATTATCTTTATCAATTTCGACCATTGTATGGACGATGCCGCCGGTAAAGCCTGTGCCGAGTGCTTTTACGAAAGCTTCTTTTGCGGCAAAACGTGCCGCAAAACGTTCATACTTATTTGCAGCTGAGCTGCAATATTCAATTTCTGATTTTGTGTAAATTCTTTCTGTGA
Organism: Clostridia bacterium; assembly: GCA_017464985.1. The sequence continues at coordinate 7,041 of JAFTXL010000156.1, forward strand.
AATGCGGCCCTGAATTTGCGACAGATTGATGTATTCTCTCAACTTCTATAATATCAATACCGGTGCGTATTTTCATAACAAACAACTCCGTTCATTTCTGTGATTATCAAATGTTGTAAATATTAAATCATTTTGCAAGGATAAAAACAACCCCGGAAATACCGGTGAGCAGGGCAAAAATGTGAAGTTCTGTTCGGATTAGGTCTATGCAGATCACGTAAGCTGTGGTGCCCAACCGTGACAGGCTGACGCATTGTGCCGTGAGCAGTGATGTCACTTGCGGAATTCGCAGATAAAAAAGTATTTTAATTTACCGGCGAATAAAGTGTGCACCCTGAAATCTATTTTTTCGGTTTTCAGGGTGCATAACTTTATTCGCTTTCTAATCGCAGAATCGTATCCGCCTGCAGCGCAGCTCTTTTTTTGCTTGCAGCATATTCAAGCTGATACAGTTTATTATTGCCGTATTCGAGGCTGAGCTGTTCATTTGCAATAATTCCGGCACAGCGTGTATTTAATGACTTTTGCAGTCTATCCATTTTTTCCTGTATTCCCGAAGAAACGGAGGATGTGTAGTCGCTGTCGATTTTTTGTATCTGTTCACGTATTACAATCAGCTTTGACTGTGAACGCATTGTCTGCAGGTCGTGCAGTTTTGTGTTCATATCGTTTTCAAACTGTTTATAATTGTCACGTATTCTGAGAGCTTCTGCAACGGCGGCATCATAGAGGGATTTGCGCTCTTCGTATAGTTTTTCTGATTCTTCCTCCTGCATGAGCAGTTCAATTAAAAGCTCTCTGTTTTTTTCTTTTACTGCGAG
>JAFTXL010000157.1 GCA_017464985.1 Clostridia bacterium
GAATGGGACGTATCTGAAGCAGAAAAAGGCGGTTATTCTCATTTCATGCTCAAAGAAATTATGGAACAGCCCGAATCAATCCGCAAAACCGTTCAGCCGCGTTTAAAAAACAGTAACATTGTATTTGAAGAATTGGAAAGTATGCCTGAGCTGATACAGAATGTTTCAAAAATATACATAGTAGCCTGCGGTTCAGCCTATCACGTCGGAATGGTCGGAAAATATACATTAGAGAAATTATTGCGCAAGCCGGTAGAAACATGTCTTGCTTCCGAATTTCGATACAGTGAACCGTTAGTTGATTCTTCCACATTAGTAATTGTTATAAGCCAATCAGGAGAGACATTGGATTCTTTAGCTGCCTTACGCGAAGCAAAAAAGAACGGCGCAAAAATCCTGTCTATTGTCAATGTCATAGGAAGCACTGTCGCGCGCGAATCCGATGTTGTTCTTTACACATGGGCGGGTCCGGAAATAGCTGTAGCGACAACGAAAGCATACAGCACGCAAATGATACTCCTTACAATGCTGGGTGTTTACTTTGCTAAGCAGTTAAACAAAATATCCGCAGATGAATACGACGCATTTATTGCCGACCTTGAAATATTACCCGACAAAATGTCTCAGGTGTTATCAAGCATCGACACATATCAGCAGGCAGCATACAGGTATTTTAACCACGACAGTGTATTCTTTATAGGCCGTAATCTGGATTATGCGCTCGGACTTGAGGGGTCATTAAAATTAAAAGAAATATCTTATATCCATTCCGAGTCATATGCTGCCGGAGAACTGAAGCACGGAACAATTTCACTGATTGAACCGGGAACTTTAGTTGTTGCTATCGCAACCTACAATCCGTTAGTTGAAAAAATGATTTCAAATATTGTTGAGGTTCAGTCCCGAGGCGCAGAAGTTATTTCTGTAACGACAGAAGCTATCTGCAAAAAAATCGCGGCAGAAGAATCAAACACATTTATTGTACCGGAAATACATCCCCTTTTGCAGCCAAATCTCGGTGTTATTCCTCTGCAGCTGTTTGCTTTCTATGTTGCTCTAAACAGAGGCTGTGATATCGACAAGCCGAGAAATTTGGCAAAATCAGTTACTGTAGAATAATTAAACACGGAGGACAACAATGGGAATACATGAAGAATGCGGTGTATTCGGAATAATGGCGCCGCAAGAAACAGATGTCGCAAGTATTTGTTACTACGGATTATACGCATTACAGCACAGAGGACAGGAAAGCTGCGGTATCGTGGTCAATGATGACGGTGTATTTGCATCTCATAAAGATTTAGGACTTGTAAATGAAGTTTTTTCCGGAGAAACATTATCACGGCTTCCAAAAGGCACGATGGCAGTAGGTCACGCCCGTTACGGCACAACAGGCGGGACAAACCGAAACAACTGTCAGCCGATTGAAGTAAATCACCAAAAAGGCAGAATGGCTTTGGCACATAACGGCAATCTCAGCAACGCCGCGGAGCTTCGCAGCGAGCTTGAACTGTCAGGTGCGATATTTCACACTACAACCGACACAGAAACCATTGCATATATTGTAACAAAAGAACGCCTGCAGACACAGTCTATTGAGGACGCTGTAAGCAATGCTATGAATATCATTGACGGTGCCTACTCTCTTGTTCTCATGTCTCCCCAAAAGCTGATTTGTGCAAGAGACCCATACGGTTTCCGTCCGCTGTGTTACGGAAAAACCCCCGACGGTATGTATGTGATAGCTTCTGAAAGCTGTGCGCTGAAAGCAGTCGGAGCGGAGCTTGTACGCGATGTAGAACCAGGCGAAATAATTGTATTTTCAAAAAACGGAATCGCATCACGCCGCGAGCACTGCAACAAAAAAGATAAAAAACTCTGCATTTTTGAGCATATATATTTTGCCCGTCCTGATTCGGTTATAGACGGCGTATCAGTTCACGGCGCAAGAATACGTGCGGGCAGGATTCTCGCAAAGTCTCACCCTGTAGATGCCGATGTTGTAATGGGTGTGCCGGATTCGGGACTGGATGCGGCCTTAGGTTACAGCGAAGAATCAGGTATTCCTTACGGAATCGGACTTATCAAAAATAAATATATCGGCAGAACCTTTATTTCTCCCGGTCAGGGTGCAAGACTGGACCAAGTAAAAATCAAACTAAGCGCAATTGAAGAAAGTGTAAAGGACAAGCGCATAGTGCTGATTGACGACTCCATCGTCCGCGGCACAACAAGCGGCAGAATTGTAAAGCTGCTCCGTGAGGCAGGCGCAAAAGAAATTCACATGAGAATTTCCTCACCGCCTTTCCTGCACCCTTGTTATTACGGTACCGATATCGATTCCAAAGAACATTTAATTGCCTGTCACCACACCGTTTCTGAAATTGCGAAAATAATCGGCGCAGATACTCTCGGTTTTTTGCCTGTATCTGAACTCAGTGCGTTAATAGGAGGCTCCGGGTATTGCAGCGCATGTTTCAGCGGCAATTATCCTACAAATATTTCGACTGATACAAGGAAAGACAGATTTGAACAGAAATTATCCAAGGCAAAGGAGAGCATTGTTAATGGAAAAGGAATTTAACAGAAAAATTATTTTAGAAGACGGACATGAGTACTTCGGATACTCTTTCGGAGACACAGACGATAAAGTCTGCGAAATCGTTTTCAATACCTCTATGGTCGGCTATCAGGAAATTCTTTCCGATCCGTCATACACCTATCAGGCAGTTGTGATGACATACCCTCTTATAGGCAACTAAGGAATGGCAGATGATGACTACGAAACAAAATTTCCTACTATAGTTGCGCTGATTGTCCGCGAATACAACAACGAACCGTCCAATTTCAGGAGCACAGCCGCGCTCGGCGATATTATGAAGAAATACAAAATTCCCGGCATTTACGTCATTGATACGAGAAAACTGACCCGTTCCATAAGAGACCACGGCAGCCGCAAGGTATTGATAACAGACAGCGCGACCTCTTTGGAAAAAGGAATTGAAATAATAAAAGCAAGTGCAATTCGAACTGACGCAGTATCTAAAGTCAGTAGAAAGCAAGCTGAAGAATATACGGTAGATGATGCTCAGCATCATGTAGTTGCTATTGATTGCGGTATGAAACAAAATATTGTCCGCAGCCTTATAAACCGCGGCTGTAAAGTAACTGTTGTTCCGTGGAATACAACGTCAGAAGAAATAGAAAAGTTAAATCCCGACGGAATCTTTATATCTAACGGACCCGGCGACCCCACCGATGTTCCCGAAACAATCGGCACCGTAAAAAAATTGCTTGGGAAATATCCGATTTTCGGCATCTGCCTCGGGCATCAAATTATTTCTCTTGCATACGGTGCCAAAACATACAAGCTCAAATTCGGTCACCGCGGCGGCAACCATCCGGTAAGAAATCTTACCACAAATAAAATTGAAATTACTTCGCAGAATCACTCCTACGCAGTAGACCGGGACAGCTTGACCGGGACGCCTTTGACAGTAACCCACATTAACCTGCTTGACAGTACTGTTGAAGGCGTGAAATGCATCAAGGATAATGTTTTCAGCGTGCAATACCATCCCGAAAGCTCACCCGGTCCGCAGGACTCAGCTTACTTATTCGATGAATTTATAAAACTGATGAGGGAGGAATAAAACAATGCCAAAAAGAACAGATATAAAAAAAGTACTTGTCATCGGGTCCGGGCCTATTGTAATCGGACAAGCCGCGGAATTTGACTACGCAGGAACACAAGCTTGTCTTGCACTCAAAGAAGAGGGCTATGAAGTTGTTCTATGCAACTCTAACCCCGCAACGATTATGACAGATACCTCCATTGCAGATAAGGTATATATGGAACCTCTGACTCTTGAATATATTGCAAAGATTATCCGTTACGAACGCCCCGATGCCATTCTTCCCGGCATCGGCGGCCAGACAGGATTGAATCTTGCTATGCAACTTGAAAAGAAAGGCATTTTAAGCGAATGCCGAGTTGAACTGCTCGGAACAAAAAGCCAAAGTATCGAACGTGCTGAGGACCGTGAGCTTTTCAAAGAGCTCTGTGAAAGCTTGGGCGAACCTGTGCTGCCCTCTGATATTGCAAATTCTATTGAAGAGGGTTTAGAAGTTGTAAAGAAAATCGGTTATCCGGTTGTACTGCGTCCTGCTTTCACATTAGGAGGCACAGGCGGCGGTTTTGCCGATAATGAAGAAGAGTTTTTGCCGCTTATGAAAAACGCGCTGTCTCTCTCCCCCGTAAATCAGGTGCTTATAGAAAAGAGCATTAAAGGCTATAAAGAAATAGAATATGAGGTAATGCGCGACAGCAACGATACTGCTATAACCATTTGTAATATGGAAAATCTCGACCCGGTCGGAATCCATACAGGAGACTCCATTGTGGTCTGCCCTTCGCAAACTCTCACCAACAAAGAGTATCACATGCTGCGTGACAGTGCTCTGAAAATTATCCGCGCGTTGGAAATAGAGGGAGGCTGTAATGTCCAGTTTGCGCTTGACCCTAAATCCTTTCAATATTATCTTATTGAAGTCAACCCCCGTGTGTCCCGTTCGTCTGCTTTAGCATCTAAAGCAAGCGGCTACCCTATCGCAAGAGTATCCGCTAAAATCGGCGTTGGCATGACGCTCGATGAAATCAGGATTGCCAACACTCCCGCCTCTTTTGAACCAACCCTCGATTACGTTGTATCAAAAATGCCGCGTTTTCCGTTTGATAAATTCACTGACGCCAATAATTCTTTGAGTACGCAAATGAAAGCAACAGGCGAAGTCATGAGCATCGGCAGAACATTTGAGGAAAGTCTTTTGAAGGCAATTCGCTCTCTTGAAATAGGACTTTGTCATCTGCACAGCCATAAATTTGACGGCATGGACAGGCATGAACTGCTCGACTATATTAAAATCGGCACTGATGACCGCATCTATGCCATTGCAGAGCTTTTAAGACGAGGTATAGAGATAAAAGAAATTACCGATGCTACTGCCATAGACAGGTTCTTTATCCGCAAGCTAGAAAACATCGTGGAGGAAGAAAGAAAAATCACAGCAAATCCGGGTGATATCAAGGTGCTCAGAACCGCAAAACATATGGGCTTTTCCGATAAAGAAATCGCAATACTTTGGAACACAGACGAGACGGAAGTGTACAAGAATCGAAAAGCCGCAGGCATCGTCCCTGTCTATAAAATGATTGACACATGCGCCTCAGAATTCGACAGCTACATCCCATATTTTTACTCTACTTACGAGGACGAAAACGAGTCAGTCATATCGAAAAAAAAGAAAATTATCGTACTCGGTTCAGGCCCTATCCGTATCGGTCAGGGAGTAGAATTTGATTACTCCACCGTACACGCTGTAAAGACCATAAAAGAATCCGGATACGAAGCAATCATCATCAACAACAACCCGGAAACGGTGTCTACAGACTACACTTGCTCGGATAAGCTCTATTTTGAGCCGCTGTGTGTCGAAGACGTCATGAATGTTATTGACTTGGAGCAGCCGGAGGGCGTAATTGCTACTCTCGGCGGACAAACCGCTATCAATCTGGCAGAACCTTTGAAGGCGCGCGGTGTAAAAATAATAGGTACTGACTGTGACGCAATAGAGCGCGCCGAAAACCGCGATGCTTTTGAAAAACTGCTTTCATCACTTCAAATCCCACAGCCGAAAGGTCAGGCAGTAACAAGTATTGAAGCAGGTATTACAGCCGCCAAACAAATCGGTTATCCTGTTCTTGTGCGCCCCAGCTTTGTGCTCGGCGGCAGAGCTATGCAGATAGTTGCTAAAGAAGAAGCGCTGCGCAACTATCTTAAAACCGCTGTAGAAATCGACGAGGATAAGCCGGTGCTTGTCGACAAATATATCCGAGGCAAAGAAGTTGAGGTCGATGCCGTTTGCGATGGTAAACAGGTGTTTGTTCCCGGAATTATGGAACTTGTTGAGCGTACAGGCGTCCACTCAGGCGACTCAATCAGCATGTATCCTTCCTACAGTATTTCTGAGAAAGTAAAAAATACTATACTTGACTATACTGAAAAGTTAGGTCTCGGCATCGGCATTATCGGTCTTTTTAATATTCAGTTTATCGTCGACGAACACGACGATGTTTACATTATCGAAGTAAATCCCAGGTCTTCAAGAACTGTACCTTTCCTCTCTAAAGCGACAGGCTACAGTCTCGCGGATATCGCAACTCTTGTTATCCTCGGTAAAAGTCTTGCAGCGCAGAGCATCTATGAGAGATATCCCAAGGAAAAAGGCAGATATTATGTTAAAGTTCCTGCATTTTCTTTCTCCAAGCTGAGCGGAATGGACTCATACCTCTCTCCGGAAATGAAGTCTACAGGAGAAGCTATAGGCTACGATAAAAAACTGCACCGCGCTATGTACAAAGCAATGATAGCATCAGGTATCAAGCTGCAAAATTACGGTACAGTTGTCGTGACACTGTCCGATGAAGATAAGGAAGAAGCACTGCCTCTCGTCCGTCGTCTTTACAATATGGGCTTTAACATCGAAGCAACTGTGGGCACTGCAATGTTCCTGAAAGAACACGGCATACGTACACGTATCCGCAGAAAACTCTCTGAGGGCAGCGAGGAAATCCTTGATTCCATTCGCGCCGGCTACGTAAGCTACGTTATCTGCACCCGCGCAATCATGTCCGGTGTCCACTACGAGGACGGCGCGGCAATCCGCCGCTGCGCTACGCA
>JAFTXL010000014.1 GCA_017464985.1 Clostridia bacterium
AAAACGGAAAGAAAGCAGATATAAAAAATTACATAAGTACAAATCCGCAGATTTTAAAAGAAATACAGCAGATTATCATTGCCAAAGAGCTGAAACCTGTTAATCTCATAAGCTACGAACGAATGCCGTTGATTTCTGTCGAAGACGGTTCGCTAAGAATCACATTTGACTTTAATATACGTTCACGCGCAGACGACCTTGATCTTACACACGGTACTGACGGAGAGTCGAGATGTCCGAAAAATGTTGCAGTTTTGGAGTTAAAGACAAACAAGCCGATTCCGCTGTGGATGACAAAGATTCTTGCAAAATACAATTACAGAAATCAGATGTTTTCAAAATACTGTTTGCACTACAGTCCTATACGGATACTGTCGGCTATAAAATCAAATGACGAAGGAGACAATAATAATGACAAAAGAATTCATAAAAAGCTTAATTGAAATTAACACATCTGTTGATGTTGTAGGTATCTGTGTTTCTCTTGCTGTAGGTTTTGCCGTGGGATTGATTATTTTCCTCGTATATAAACTTACAACGAACGAATTTGAATTTGATACAGGTTTCGGACTTGTATTGATTGTAATTGCAACTATCGTTGCAGCTCTTATTTGCGCAATCGGAACAAATTTTGCCCGTGCTTTCAGCGTAGCGGGTATTTTGTCACTTATAAGATACCGGAGTACGGTTATCAGACCGAGAGAACTTGCGTTCATCTTTTTCTCAATGGGTACGGGATTCGTGTCAGGGATAGGTTTCTATCTGCCTGCTTTAGCAATGACAGTCATTGTAAGTCTTATTATTGTTGTATACAGCCTCATGGGAATGAGTAAAAAGAAAACTTTGAAAAAGACGCTTAAAATCACTGTTCCGGAGAGTATCAGCTATGACGGACTTTTTGATGAAGTTCTAAAAAAATATACAACGGCGTATGCGCTTTGCGGAATCAGAATCATAAGCGGAGGTACGGTTACCGAGCTTACTTATAACATCAAAGTAAAAGAAATGTCCGAAACAAAGAATTTTTTGGACGAGCTTCGCGTATTGAATTCAAACTTCAAAATTCAGCTCAATGAGTTTACTGTTGATAACTAATATACCTTGAAAGGAATACAAAGCGGTGGTTAACAAGATTACACAGAGAGTTTCCCATGAGGAAATGGAAAAACAGTATAATTATATTCAGAATATTTTACTGGCAAATAAAGAAAAAGAGCTTGAGACCGGTAAAACTCCAAAAGCACGTATCAGAAATTTCGGATGTCAGATGAATGAGCATGACTCTGAAAAAATACGCGGTATGATCTGTGCTATGGGATATGAATTGACAGATGAAAATGAAGATGCGGATTTAATAATTTTTAATACCTGCTGTGTGCGTGAGAACGCCGAGGAAAAGGTTTTTGGTCATTTGGGTGCTCTAAAGGATTTAAAGCGTAAATATCCGGATACAGTTATTGCTGTATGCGGATGCATGACAGAACAGCCTACAATTGTGGATATAATAAAAAAGAAATACAAAAACGTAGATTTGGTGTTCGGTACACATAATCTTCACAGATTTCCGGAGCTTTTATACAGGTGCATTACCGGAAATACCAGAGTATATGAGACATCGCGTACTGACGGTGAAGTTGCGGAGGGTCTTCCTATTGAGAGGGACAGCAATATAAAAGCGTGGGTTACAGTCATGTACGGCTGTGACAACTACTGTTCATACTGCATTGTTCCTTATGTAAGAGGACATGAAAGAAGCCGCTATGCGGAAGATATCATCAATGAAATAAAAGAACTTGAAAAAAAAGGTGTTGTTGAAATTACACTTCTCGGACAGAATGTAAACTCCTACGGAAAAGATTTGGAAAATAAACTTACGTTTGCGCAGCTGCTTGATATGATCTGCAGAGAAACAGCTATCCCGAGAATACGTTTTATGACGTCACATCCTAAGGATCTGTCAGATGAGCTTATAGATGTTATGGCGAGATATCCCAATATATGCAACCAGCTTCATTTACCTGTGCAGTCGGGAAGCTCGGAAATTCTTAAGAGAATGAACAGACGTTATACAAAGGAAAAATATTTAGAACTTGTGCAAAAGGTGTATGACAGAATCCCCGGCGTTGCGCTTTCGACAGATGTTATTGTCGGTTTCCCCGGTGAAACAGAAGAGGATTTTGAGGAAACGCTTGATCTGTTTAAGAAAGTACGCTATGAAATGGCGTTTACTTTTATATATTCAAAGCGCACCGGCACACCTGCCGCTTCATATCCCGACCAAGTTGCTGATGACGTTGTAAAGGACAGATTTGAAAGACTTCTTGATGTCCAAAACAAAATAAGCAGAGAGATAAATGAAGAATGTGTCGGCAAAACTTTTGATGTTCTTGTGGAGGGACTGAGCCGTACGAGCGACACTCATTACACAGGGCGCACAGAGGGAAATAAAATAGTAAACTTTACATGTGACCGCGACTTTACAGGAAAAATAATTCCGGTAAAGATAGTTTCCGCGCAGACATGGTCACTTGACGGAATAGCGGATTGCTGAATGACACATTACGGAGGTAACTATGTTTAAAATCGGATGCCACTTATCTGCTTCGGCAGGATATAACCACATGGCAAAAGAAATACTTTCAATCGGCGGAAATACTTTTCAGTTCTTTACGAGAAATCCGCGCGGAGGAAAAGCCAAAGATATATCTTCCGGCGATATCGCAAAGTATCACGAGGCCGCAGAGGGTAAAATCCCCTGTATACTGGCACATGCGCCGTATACATTAAATCCGTGTTCAAAGGATGAGAAAGTACGTGAATTTACTTTAATCACAATGCGTGATGATTTGAAAAGAATGGAGTTTACTCCGGGAAATATGTACAATTTTCACCCAGGAAGCCACGTTGGTCAGGGTGTAGATGCCGGAATCGAAATGATTTCCTCTATGCTTAATAAAATCATTATCCCCGAACAAACAACGACCGTTTTGCTTGAGACTATGTCAGGTAAAGGAAGTGAAGTTGGCGGTAAATTTGAAGAACTTCGTGAAATAATCGACAGAGTTGAATTAGATGAAAAAATCGGCGTATGCCTTGATACCTGCCATGTTTACGACGCAGGCTATGACATTGTAGAAAATCTGGACAGCGTTCTAGACGAATTTGACAGAATTATCGGCCTTGAAAGACTCCGTGCCATTCATCTGAATGACAGCAAGAACCCGTTTTGCAGTCATAAGGACAGACATGAAAAAATCGGCGATGGCTATATCGGAACAACAGCTATGGAAACAATAATTAATCATCCTAAGCTCCGTGAACTGCCATTCTATCTTGAAACACCGAACGAGCTTGACGGATACGCTTATGAAATCAATCTTTTAAAGAGTCTTTATAAAGAATGAAGCAGATTTGTCTGCCAACCAAGGGGATTTAGCAAGCGCCCGGCTTCCGGACTGCCCGGAAGCCGGGCGAAATGTTTTCGGTATTTCCCGGGGAACGCTAAATGGGGTGAACGCATGAAATTTGTGTTCTTGCAGACGCTCGGGTCGTGTGTTATTATAAAGTGAAATTTTATATTGTTAAAAGGGGTTGATCAGACGGTGAAAAACAGTCAGATTATCGCATTGGTTATCTTGCTTATAGCTGTGTCTGTATTTGTATGGATAGGAGCTTTTTCGGGCGATGATACGAAAAATAATAGTGATGAAGTTATTGTGAATAGTCCGATAGGAACGCTGCAGACAGGTTCAGCGACAAGTACACCGGAACCTACACCTACTGCTCCGGCGAACACAGAAGATCCGGCTGCAACAGAAAGTGCGCCTGCCGATCCTACGCCGGTAGTGTTTGATACTGTTTCAAATGCTGATTTTGAGCAGTACAGCAATGTATTTGATTATTGGAGTATTCTATTTGTTACCGGTGAAGACAATCAGAACTATCCGGGTATAGAAGAAGCGCTTGCGAATAAAATCGCAAACTCAAAAACAATACCGGTGGCGACAACTCAGGTAGTTGAAAATGCAGGAAGATATATTATTTCAAATGAAAGTGTAGAAGCGGAAAATGAAGTGTATCTTACGTTTTCGCTCAGCTATGAAGACGGATATACAGAAGAAGTTTTAAGCTTGCTCGAGTCTCACGGGGTAAAAGCTACATTCTTTGTTACAAAAGATTATATGGAATCTAATCCTGATATGGTTTTAAAAATATACAATGCCGGTCATGTTCTCGGCATGAAAGCCTCCGGTGAAAGTTCACTTGAGAGTTATACATCTGAGACATTTGCGGAAGAACTTATTGCTACAGAGAAAGTTTATCAGAGCATTGTCGGAGAGACGGAGAGAATGTACTATTTCAGAACGACTTACTTTAGTGAACGCATTCTCAAAGTTGCGGAAGCATTAGGATATACGACGGTATTTAACACATATTCGACTCTTTCTCAGAGTTGGTATACAGATACTCAGGATGATCCGGTAAAGGCTCGTGACAGATTGTGGGAAAGAGCTGTATATGACGGCGCTGTTCCGGAGCTTACTGCAACGAAGCTTGTAGCTGATGCGCTTGAAATGTATTTGAATGACGCATTGAACGATGCAAATGTAACTTTTAAAACATTGAGATAATAAACTTGGAGGATTTTTATGAACAAAGCAATTATAACAGTATTGGGTGCAGATAAAGTCGGTATCATTGCCGCTGTCAGCACATATCTTGCAGAAAAGGACATTAACATACTTGATATAAGCCAGACGATTATGCAGGAAATTTTTACAATGATCATGATGGTTGACACAAGCAAAAGCAAATCAAGTTTTGATGAGCTCCATGATGATTTGAAAAAAATGGGCGACGGACTCGGCGTTAAGATTCAGATACAGCGTACCGAGATATTCAACTCAATGCATAAAATATAAACGGAGGTGACATAATCTTGTTTATTTCCGTTGATGAAATTGCGCAAACCATAAAAATGATACAGGAAGAGCATCTTGACATAAGAACTGTCACGATGGGTATAAGTCTTTTAAACTGTGCTCGCGGCGATATGAAAAAAACAAGCGAAGCTGTGTATGATAAAATTTGTAAAAAGGCTGAGAGGCTTGTTCCTGTTGCAGAGAGTATAGAAAGAGAGCTCGGTATTCCGATTGCAAATAAGAGAATATCGATAACACCTGCCTCACTTATTGTCGGAGACGCGACAGCAAGTGAATGTGTAAAGCTTGCGGAGACTTTGGAAAAGGCTGCTGTTACGACCGGAGTAAACTTTATCGGAGGTTACTCGGCACTTGTTCATAAGGGTTACACTGACGCAGACCGTGTATTTATAAGTTCTATTCCTGAGGCACTTAATAACACTACAAGAGTGTGCAGCAGCGTAAATCTTGCTACAACAAAAGCAGGCATAAATATGGATGCTGTAAGGGATATGGGTGTTCTTATAAAAAAAGCGGCGGAGCTTTCAAAGGACAGCGGCGGTTCAAACTGCGCGAGACTTGTTGTTTTTGCGAATGCGCCTGAAGATAATCCGTTTATGGCAGGTGCTTTCCTCGGTGTAGGAGAACCTGAATGTGTTATCAATGTAGGTGTCAGCGGTCCGGGCGTTGTAAAATGTGCTTTGGAGAAAGTAAAAGGTGAGGACTTCACCGTTGTTGCTGAGACTATTAAAAAGACAGCTTTTAAGATTACAAGAATGGGACAGCTCGTTGCAAAAGAAGCAAGTGAGCGTCTCGATGCGGAATTTGGTATTGTAGATTTATCTCTTGCTCCGACTCCTGCCGTAGGCGACAGTGTCGCAAGGATTCTCGAAGAAATAGGAGTTGAAAAATGCGGTGCGCACGGAACTACCGCAGCGCTGGCTCTTTTGAATGACGCTGTAAAGAAAGGCGGAGTTATGGCTTCGTCTCACGTAGGCGGATTGAGTGGTGCGTTCATACCTGTAAGCGAAGATGAGGGAATGATCGCCGCTGTCAGAGACGGTGCTCTTTCTCTTGAAAAGCTTGAGGCTATGACATGTGTCTGCTCTGTAGGACTTGATATGATTGTTGTACCTGGAGATACAAGCGCGGCGACTATTTCAGCGATTATTGCAGATGAGGCAGCAATAGGAGTTGTAAATAATAAGACAACAGCGGTAAGAATTATTCCCGCACCCGGAATGGAAGTCGGCGAGACGGTGGAGTTCGGCGGACTTTTGGGTTCAGGTCCGGTAATGCCCGTAAGTAAATACGGAAGTGTTGATTTTATTGCAAGAGGCGGACGTATTCCTGCGCCTATACACAGTTTGAGAAACTAATGAGATAAGAAACTTTTTGAAAGGAGTCCGGGAAGTTATGAAAAAAATTGCTGTTTTCTGAGGAACATTTGACCCCGTG
>JAFTXL010000158.1 GCA_017464985.1 Clostridia bacterium
CCTGCAATCGCTGTCCCATACAAAAAAGGCTCTACTATTGCTTCCGTTATAACCTTGATGTCAGCCATTCCATCAATGAAAACAAGCATTGCGTTTTTCGGCTTACTGTTTCCTGAATTCAAGGTAATATTTCTAAACCGTATATCGTCAGTACCTTCAAAAATACTTTTTAATGTTTTTTCATTTATATACAAGTACGGTGATATCTCACCGCTCCCCCCGGCAGCGCCTGCCGTGCTGCTTACACAACCAAAAGAGCCGGCATCACTTTCGGCTCCGCTTACATGTTTCTTTTTTGAGTTATATTTTATTTTGCGAAAAATCTTTCTGAGCATAAAAATCCGGCCTTTATACATAATTTCTTATGTAGTATGACCGAATAACAAAAAAATATGATTTAAAATTCACAAATAAAAAGAAGAACCGCCTCTGAGAAAGACGATTCTTCCAAAAAACTCAATTCATACGCTGCCTTCCGGCAAGCAAATTTATCGCACAAAAATCAATATCCGGGTTTGCCGAGAAGTTTGAACATGTTTCTCTTGTATGCTTCAACACCGGGCTGATTGAACGGATTAACTCCGAGCATATAGCCGCTTATACCGCATGCCTTTTCAAAGAAGTATACAAGCGCGCCGAAGCTGTATTCGTCCATACCGGGAATTGTAACAGTAAGGTTCGGTACACCGCCATCAACGTGCGCCATCATTGTACCGATAGAAGCCTGCTTATTAACATAATTCATGTCTTTTCCGGCAATGTAATTAAGTCCGTCGATGTTTTCCTCATCAGAAGTAATAATCATTTCAGCTGACGGATTTTCAACTGTGATAACAGTCTCAAAAAGATTTCTTCTGCCGTCCTGGATATACTGACCCATTGAGTGGAGGTCTGTTGTAAAATCAACACCTGCCGGGAAAATACCCTTATTGTCCTTACCCTCGCTCTCACCGTAAAGCTGTTTCCACCACTCTGTGATGTAATGGAGGCTCGGCTCGTAGTTTACAAGAATCTCCGTCTCTTTACCTTTTCTATAAAGAGCATTTCTCACAGCTGCATACGCGTAGCAATCATTTTTTGTAACATCTGACTCTTTGTATTCCTCATATGCGTCCTTTGCGCCCTGCATGATTTTATCGAGATCTGCGCCTGCGACACCGATAGGAAGAAGTCCTACAGGTGTGAGAACCGAAAATCTGCCTCCGACATCATCCGGAATAACAAAAGTTTCATAGCCCTCTCTGTCAGCAAGTGTACGGAGAGCTCCTCGGCTCTTATCTGTAGTCGCGTAAATTCTCTTTGCCGCGCCCTCTTTTCCGTATTTCTTTTCCATGTATTCCTTGAAGAAACGGAAAGCGATAGCAGGCTCTGTAGTTGTACCTGATTTTGAAATAACATTTACGGAAATATCATATCCTTCAATGAGCTTCATAATGTCATTCATGTATGCAGCACTGATATTGCAGCCTGCGAAAATAACAGCTGTCTGCTTGCGGTCTTTTAGCGCCTGCATATTGTAAAAAGGACCTGTAAGCATCTCGATTGCAGCTCTTGCGCCGAGGTATGAACCGCCTATACCGATGACTATCAAAATGTCAGAATCTGATTTAATCCGCTCAACACACTCCTTGATACGCGCATATTCTTCCTTGTCATAATTTACAGGAAGATCAACCCAGCCGACATAATCGTTTCCGGCACCGGTTTTATTATGCAACATTTCATGAGCTGCACTTACTTGCGCAGAAAGCATTTCAACCTCATAAGGCTTAACAAACTGCTCTGCATTCTTATAATCAAATTTAATTATACTCATGTTGTAAACTCCTCTCGTATTTTAAATCTCTTTAAATTTTTATTCATTCTGCCCCGATAAATTCCGGTCTGTCCTTACAGATTCTCTGCAACTTTTACAAGAAATTCTTCTAAGTCAAGGACATGTTTCTCTTCCAACTCGGATATGAGCGCAAGGTCGCCTGTCATATAACCTGATGCAACAGTTTCAAGAACTGACTGTTCCATTCTCTTTGCAAAAGCTGTAAGCTCTGTAATTCCGTCAAGCTCACCTCTGCGCGCCAAGGCTCCCGTCCATGCAAAAATCGTCGCAATCGGATTTGTAGAAGTCTTTTCGCCGTTTAAGTACTTGTGATAGTGGCGCGGAATTGTTCCGTGAGCTGCTTCGTACTCGTAATATCCGTGAGGAGAAACAAGAACCGATGTCATCATTGCAAGGCTTCCGAAAGCAGTTGCGAGCATATCGGAGAATACATCTCCGTCATAGTTCTTACAAGCCCAGATGAAGCCGCCTTTTGATTTCATCACACGCGCGATGGCATCATCGATAAGCGTATAGAAATAAGTGATGCCGAGCGCTTCAAATTTTTCCTTATATTCATTTTCATAAAGCTCATTAAAAATATCTTTAAAATGGTGGTCATATTTCTTTGAAATTGTATCTTTTGAAGAGAACCACAAATCCATTTTTTCAGCGATAGCATACTCAAAACAAGCTCTTGCAAAACCCTCAATAGATGCGTCTTCATTGTGCATACCCATTACGATTCCGTCTGAATTTACAAAATCGTGAATCTCTGTCTTTGTAACAGTTCCGTCGGCAGCTGTGATAACAAGCTCTGCCTTAGAACCTTTTTCGATTTTTGAATCAACTGCGGAATAGAGGTCGCCGTATGCATGACGTGCAATTACGATAGGCTTTTCCCAACCTTTTACAAGAGGGCTGATACCGTCAACAAGAATCGGCGCTCTGAAAACAGTTCCGTCAAGGATTGAACGGATTGTGCCGTTAGGACTCTTATACATCTTTTTGAGATTGAATTCTTTCACACGAGCAGCATTCGGAGTAATAGTCGCACACTTAACTGCAACACCGTATTTTTTAGTAGCCAATGCAGAATCTCTTGTGACATGATCGTCTGTAGCGTCTCTGTTTTCGATTCCCAAATCGTAATATTCTGTCTTTAAATCAATGTACGGAGTAAGAAGAATATCCTTAATCTTTTTCCATACAATTCTTGTCATTTCGTCTCCGTCCATCTCGACCAGAGGTGTTTTCATCTGAATTTTATTTGCTTTCATATACAAATCCCTTGCCCATGCGGGGCTGTCCTCTCCTTCTTTATTTTTTACCGGTGCAAATTCAACATTACGGTCAATACGCAATATACGCATATCATCAATAAAATCGAATGCATCAAAAAGAAATAATTCAAATTTATATGCATCGGGCTTTTCTGATGTAATCATGTCTCCCGAGCTGTTCATATATGTAATTTTTTTACATGCTGTATGATAGCACATTCCGTTCCCGGCAATGTTTTTAAGGATATCGATGTTGAACATATAATTCAGCACGTTGGCATCGCCGTAAACCCATGTGCCGTTTTCATCTTTCATCTTTGCCTGTTCTTCCGGAATTTCCGTATACTCTATTACTCCCGGATGTCCGTCTTTGCGGCAAAGAATACCTGCTTTTTCATCAAAGCTGCGCTTTACAAATGACTTTGCCGATGCAGGTACACCTGCTTTTGCTGTATATCCTACAAACAGCGGGTCCGCCATATTCACAAGGCAGTTGTCAATTCCGCAGATGAATACCCACGAAACACCTCTTTTATCCATGTCCGCAAGCGCACCCGAACTTACTATAGCGGAGAAAAGACCTCCATTTCCGTCAGGACTTCTGAGAACTTCACACTTGCTCTCAAGAAGAAGCTTTCCTTTCATGTCAATTACGGGAATCATATTCTGAGAAAAAAAGAAGATTTCACTCTTCGGATATCCAAAATAATCGTGTTCTTCAAAAAATTTAACGGTATCGCTGTGGTTTATCCGGCTCGTCATTATGTACCACGGAACAACCGCACCACATTCCTCTGACACCTTTTTAAGTCCGTCACACTGTATCTCAAAAAGCGACTTGTGCGATGGCAATCCTATATCATAGGTACCTTTAGGGCCGTCATGTCCGAGTCTTGAACCTTGACCGCCTGCCATTGTAACTGCCGCAACTTTGCCCGCCTTTATAATTTCAACTCCAACACCGTAAAATTTCTGCGCATCAAAATCTTTCATGGCTGTTTTGTCTGCCGCCTCTATAGGCGACAATACCGCATTGCGGTTATTCTCCGTAGGTTTTCCTGCATCTTTATACAGACGCGCCATAAGCTCAAAGTCCACCGAACGGATATCTGCAATCAATTTTTCGCGCTCCGTCTCCGACAGTTCATCATAGAAAGCTAGCAGATGCTCCTGTCCGTGTTTTTCAAGAAGCGTATATATTTCTGTTTTCATTTATAATCTGCCTTTCTGCACTTTTGCATCAATAATCTATTCCGACATGAAATTTCGATGAAACATATGAAATACAGCCTCCTATATATGCCATAGCAGGACAACCCCATTTATACACATTAGACACCAAAAATGCATCATTTACGATATATGCAACAATACTGCCGATTATGAACACCAGAGCAAACGCTCCGACAGCAACAAAAGGTATATGTTTGCTCTTTTTAAATACACTGAAATGCACAAAAAGCGTCGACAGTATTTTCATCAACAGATACAATATCAATCCGCCTACTGCAAGAGATACAAAATATCCAAGTCCCATACAAATCTGGTCGAGCGTAATATTCGTAAACTTTAATGTTTCAAACCCGAGCGCAATAAGTATTTTCTCCGACAGAAAATACGCCGCCTTGCGCATAAAAAGATTCATTGCAAACAAATCAAACACCATAAGAATTGCAAGCATAACAATATATATTTTATTATTTATTCCGCTTGAAAAATTAAATGCTGCCTCAGCTTTCTTGGCCGCTTCTGATCGGACACCTGATTTTTCTTTCTTGTCACGGCGGTGCTTTTCAGAAACCAATTTCTCTTCGCTGAATGAGCCACTGTGTTTATGCTCTTTGAAATACGTGTCAGCTCTTCTGCGTGTATAATTTCTTGCCGACTCATGGTTTAAAACATCACTTGTGTCATACGGTTCATCCTCTTCGGATTCCGCTTTTCCAGCTTCATCATGTGCCGTTTTGTCCGCTTCTTTTGCGTTTTCCGATTCATTTTCACCGACCGTTTCAGCCGTTTCATTTACTTCTTTAGAAGAGGCTTCTCCATCGGACTCAGCTGTATAATCAGATTTAACATCGGCATCAGACTCTGCGAAAGCCGTACTTTCAGCGGCGTTATTCTCTTCTGTATGATTTTCTTTTGCAAAATCATTGTCTGTCATCCCAGTTTTAACCCCTTTAACATAAAATCAATCCATATAACTCAAAGAGGCGGCGTTCCGCAAATTGCGGAACGCCGCCCTTCACTTAAGGTTTATTTTAACACTTTATTTAGGTACAATCAAGCCGTATGCGCCGTCATCTCTCTTGTATACAGTAGCAAAACTGCCTGTCTCAGAATTGTTGAACATATAAAATTTATGTCCGAGCATTTCCATATTCAAAATAGCATCCTGTACCGACATAGGCTTCATTTCATAATTTTTCGTTCTAACTATCTCGAAATCGGAATCATCTTCATCATACTCTGCAGGAGCTGCCGGAATGTCAGGAATCTGATGTTTGCTTCTCTTAAGTTTCGTCTTGCACTTCGACATCTGTCTTTCAAGAATATCCATACCTTTATCAAGAGCAGCAATCACAGCTTCTTTATCTGTGACCTCAGCTCTGAGCTGTTGTCCTAAATACGGCATTGTCATCTCAACCTTAAATCCAAGTTTCTGCTCCGTCACCTTAACGTTCACAGCAACATCATTCTCACTGAAATACCGGGAAAATCTCGCGTTGATCTTCTTCTCGATCGTCTCTGTGGTGGTGTTCCATAACCTCGCATTCTTGCAATTAATTTTTACTAACATGCCTAATTCCTCCTTTTGTTATAAAGCTCTCGGTATTGGCTGAAATAGTACCGTATAAATTATATTTGATTAACAAGCACCAAACCGCTCCCGATGCTCAACTCTTAATATGTTTATATTATACACAAAACCACTATACATTACAAGTACAAAAATTGTACTTATCAATACGGCTGAAAGCTGACAAATATGAACGTTTCGGCATAAATCTTATGAAATAAATTATTATTTTTCGCACAAAATTCTGTAAACGATTTTACTGGCTATGCAGTTAATCCTGTTCGCATTTCTCGATATATGGCTTAAGGTCTTCTCCGTCAAAGCTTACCTTTCCTATATTATCAAATTTAACAGAATACTTTTCATTTCCGATTTCTATATTGATTTCATTTAAATAGAAATTATCTATTCCGACTGTAATTTCAGCTTCCATCTCAGGATCTTCTTCTAATTTAGCCATTTCATCAACCGTTTGACTAAAAATTTCCGCAATTTCTTCATCAACAATCGAATCTTCAAACAATTCGCCAAGCGACTTAAACAAATTGTTGTAATCAGGGATAAAACTGTAGTATGTGACTCCGGACTTACGCTCTTTTTCATAATTCAAATTCTCTTTGAGCCATTTCTTGCTGTTAAAAGATTTCCATGTTTCTTTTAAAGAAGTATTCACCTTTTCAAGATCTACATACTTTTCTACATCACTACGCTCAAGCGGTTCTTCGTTAATCTCAATCTCTTTTAACAGATCATCCCACTCTATCCCTTTGAGAGAAACAAATTCACCTTTTCTTGAATAGAACTCAAAAAACCTCTCAATCCAATTCGAAACATCACGTGAATACCCCTCGTCCTCTTCTACGTCATATTCAAAATAAATTCCGTCATAAATGCCTATAACAGATTCGCTGACATATTCTTCATCTGAATCATGTTCTGTACTTGTGACTTCGACATACATCTGCAGCTCCTGTTTTTCAATATCGAAAACAACTGTACCGTCATACACCGCAGAAACATATTTTGTTTCTTTCGTGTAGTAAAAAGAAAAACTCTCCGCTTCAAAAGTTCTTGCAGCAGCAATTGACATATGCGCCGCCGGACCGAAGTACGGCATAATTAAAACACCCAGCACAATAGCCGCAACTAAAATCAACGCAATAATTGCTAAAAACACACGCAAAAGAATCCTTTTTTTCTTTTTTGGTTTCTTTTTAACATCCTCCGCAGCTGTTTCATACTGCATCTCATAATTTGTCCCACTTTCAACACCATTACATGCGTTGTTTACGGTATTCGCACGGTCAATACCTTTGCTGCCGTCATCTTCAGCAGAAATATTCTCATCTGCAGCACCAACAGTTCCAATAACGTCTGCAGTATTTTCCGCTCTGTTTTCTTCCTTCATTGAGGCTCCGCAAAAACCACAAAAGTTAGTATCGTCATCCGCTCCGTTACCGCAATTTCTACAAAATTTCACAAAATCACTCCTTCTGATTTTTCACATATACAAAACAATTACTTCGCAATTATTAAATATATGAAAAGATATATACCATTTTATGGTGTCAGTGTCAATCTGAATGACTTTTTGACCCACGGGCAAACGCATAAAAATATTTGTTTCATCTGCACATAACTTTCTCAACAATTTTCCTGTAAACTGACTCTATTTCTTTCTCCGCATACTCACAATAAAAATCACCCTTTACATTTTTGCATTTCAAACGCTCACCGTCATAATTGATAATACCTCCGAGCAATCCGTCTACTGCTATTATCAGATCCTCTTCGGACATACTTTTATCTTTTTCATATTCCCACGCTACAAATATAAGTTTTGTGTAAGGCACACCGTATCTTCTGCAAAGCCATTTATATCTGCGGTACTTTATATACACTTCGTCAATGTTAGGCCTTATCGGAACAATGATGCAGTCAGCACACTTAAGCATTGTGCTTTCAAACATAGAATCTGAATTCAAGGTATCTGAAATAACCGTAAGATCAAAAGTCCTCCTTGTCCAATAAAACATCGGAAGAGCGTCATTTTCATCTATGATACCAAGTTCGGAAAATATATTACATTCAGTTACGAAAAGATTTTCAGATTTCAGATTTTTA
>JAFTXL010000159.1 GCA_017464985.1 Clostridia bacterium
CAGCCGACCTCTTACTTTTAATATTGAAATTTAAATTATATTAAAGGTTAAAATACTTTTCAAATTCAGCAGGATGAGGAATCTTTGAAAGCTCAAGAACTTCCTGCCTCTTCTTTGCAATGAAATTTGTAATAAGATGCTCAGGGAATACGCCGCCTGCTGTAAGGTAATCGTGATCAGCTTCAAGTGCATTGAGTGCTTCACCCAAAGATGTAGGAAGCTGTGTAAGCTTTGCTTTCTCTTCATCTGACAAATGATAGAGGTTCATATCATAAGGACCCCAACCGTTTGCGTGAGGATCAATTTTATTCTTGATACCGTCAAGTCCTGCCATGAGAATAGCCGCGTAGCAGAGATACGGGTTACATGTAGCATCAGGGTTACGGAGCTCAAAACGTCTCATTTTAGGAGTTTTTGCGTAAGCAGGAATACGAATAACTGCGCTTCTGTTAGAAGTAGCGTAACCGACTGTAACAGGAGCCTCAAATCCCGGAACGAGTCTCTTAAATGAGTTTGTACTCGGGTTTGTGAGAGCACAGAGTGAAGCGATGTGCTTAAGCAAACCGCCCATAAAGTAGTGCGCTGTTTCGCTGAGATGTGAATACCCGTTGTCATCTGAGAATACAGGCTCTCCATCTTTCAAAAGGAGCATGTGAACGTGCATACCGTTGCCTGCTTCGCCGTATACGGGCTTTGGCATAAATGTAGCAGCCTTGCCGTACTTGAGCGCTGTATTATGAATGATGTATTTAATCATCATTGTGTTATCAGCCATTTTTGACATCTGACCGAGCATAGGCTCAATTTCAAACTGTCCTGCGGCACCGACTTCAGGGTGATGATATTTAATCGGAATGCCTGCTTTCTGCATCTGAAGGCACATTTCTGAACGGCACTCATATGATGTATCCAAAGGTTTAGCTACATGATATGCTTTCTGGTGGGGAACGATACGTCCGCTGCCTTCGATATCGCTGTTCCAGTATGCCTGTGATGCGTCTACTGACATCGCAATCTGCTCAGGTCTAACAGTCCATGCAACATCGTCAAAAAGATGAAACTCAAATTCAGGGAGAATGAGCATAGTGTCGGCTATGCCTGTGTCTTTCATATATTGTTCAGCTGCTGCAACTATGTTACGCGGATACTGGTCCAAAGGACGGTTCTCCGGGAAATCTATAACCATTGCATTACCTGTGATAGACAATGTAGGAATTTCACAGAAAGGATCGATGAGTGCTGTTTCCAAATCCGGAATGAACACCATGTCGCTTTTTTCTACTACAGCATAACCGTAGTTTGATGCGTCAAAACCAATACCTTCCTTTACAGTGCTTTCTGAAAACTGTGCTGCTGGAATTGTGACATGGCGGTATTGCCCGTTAATGTCTACAATCTTGAAATCGATCATCTGGATATCGTTATCTTTGATAAATTCCATGAGTTCTTGTGCAGTTTTTGCCATTCTTTTAGTACCTCCGATATAATAAAATTTGTAAGCGTTTATTTAGCTTTCTATAACTGTTTTAAGAATAATAGAAAATATAGTAAAATGCAACTGTTATTAAAAAAGAATTTTCGATGCTGAAGCAATTGCGGCGTCCATATCAAAATAGCGATATGTTTCGAGTCTGCGACCGAAACAAACTTTTTTCCTTTTTGCAAGTTCTTCGTAAGAGCAGTTTCACGCAATGTGTAAACGTTTTTCTATAACGAGGCATTTCTTTTCGGCATCGGTTAAATCCCTGGTACATACTCCACCGAATAAACCTGCTCTCGCAATTAAATAACCGATAAAATAACGTTATTTTATCAAAAAATACAGTTCTGAAAAAATTTTAAATCAGGAATTCAATAAACAAAAAGAGGTCTGTCACATAGATGACTTTTTATAAGGTAGCTATGTGACAGTCCATTCACGTTGAATTTACAAATATCTCAATCGTTACCGCATATGCTGTAATTTATCATAAAACTATTCCGCTGCTGTTTTAAACTCAATATCCCATGTTGTTCCCTGTGAACTGTCCATGATGATGATTCCTTTTTCGGCGAGACTGCTTCGGATAGCGTCTGCGTCTGCATAATTCTTTTCAGCTTTTGCTGCTGCGCGTGATGCAATGGCAGATTGAATTTCTTCTTCTGTGATGCCTACTGTGCTGATGTGTTTCTGCTTCATGGCATTTACAAAGTCAGCCGGATTCTGCTCGAAGAGTCCCAATACTTCGCCGTGACGGCGGACAGCCTCGGTGAGTTTCGCAATCTTTTTCGAGTTCTCCTCACGAACATTCTTTTTGCACTTTAAAAGGCTGTTACCGTATTTAAAAATAGGGAAGAGTTCTGCTAAAACCGCCGATGTGTTGAAGTTGTCATCCATGCAGTTTACAAAGTTTGCTTCGATATTGTCTATTATTTCGTCGGCAGGCGCATCACTGCCGTCTGCTCCTTCTGCAAATGCATCCATATTAAGCAGCGAACTGTAGAAATAGTACATGTGTTTTTCCGCAATTACAAAAGTATTGTTATTTATATCAAGATTTGACGAGTAATGGTTTGAAAGCATTACATAACGGATAACATCGGAATTGTAGAGTTTAAGTGCCTCTCTGATAGTCATTGAATTTCCGAGTGATTTACTCATTTTCTGACCGTTTACTGTGATAAGTCCGTTGTGAATCCAATATCTCGCAAATGTTTTTCCAGTAAGAGCTTCGCTCTGCGCAATTTCATTTTCGTGGTGTGGGAATATAAGGTCTCTTCCGCCTCCGTGAATGTCAAGGGTTTCGCCCAACGTATCAATGCTCATTGCAGAGCACTCAATATGCCAGCCCGGTCTGCCGTGTCCCCAAGGCGATTCCCATGATATTTCGCCTTCTTTTGCCGATTTCCAAAGAGCAAAATCAAGGTCATTGCGCTTTCCGGGAGCAATTTCTTTACGTACGCCTTTTCTCAAATCTTCAACAGATTTATTTGAGAGTTTTCCATACTCTTTAAAGCTGAGCACATCATAGAAAACATCTCCGTTTTCTGTAGGATAGGCGTGGCCGTTTTTTATAAGTCCCTCGATAAATGCAATGATTTTTCCGATATATTCTGTAGCACGCGGCTTTTTATCTGCATCGCGCACCCCGATTGCGTGAAGGTCTTCTTCTGCTTCTGCAATCTTCATTTTTGAATACTCAATAGCATTTATACCTTCGGCGTTTGCTCGTGCGATGATTTTATCGTCTACATCTGTGTAGTTTCGGACATAAGTTACATCGTATCCTTTATAACGGAGATAGCGGCTTATGACGTCATACACAATTGCCTGAAGGGCATGACCGATATGGCATGCGTCGTACACGGTAATACCGCATGCGTACATGTTTACTTTGCCCTCATGAAGAGGTACAAATTCTTCTTTTTTACCTGTTAGTGAATTATATATTTTCATATACTGTGTTCTCCTATAGCTTATTCGTTAATAAATTTATCCATCAGCTTAAAGCCTATTTCGTTATATATGCCTGTCGAAGCTGCATACGATTCATCATATGTCGCATTCTCATTTTTTGCAAGTTCTTCTTTTCTGCTGTCGAAAATCATATAAGGGACAGGCTCATGCGTATGTGTTCTGATTGCAAGCGGAGTCGGGTGGTCCGGCATAACAAGAATCTTGAAATCTTCGTCCATCTCTTTAAGCGCATCGTAAATAGGGCCTACAACTTTGCTGTCAATAATTTCGATAGATTTCTTTTTGTTTTCAATCTCATGTCTGTGACCGCATTCGTCAGGTGCCTCCATGTGGAGATATACGAATTCTCCGCCGCTTTTGAAGAAGTCAATGGCAGCTTGTGCTTTGCCGTCAAAGTTTGTGTTTATATTTCCTGTAACATTCGGAACTTTTATTACTTCCATATCGGCGCAGATTCCAAGTCCCATAACAAGGTCAACTGCGGATATTACAGCGCCTTTCAGATGATATTTCTTTTCAAAATTACTGAGTCCGGGACGTCTTCCTTCTCCCCAAGGCCAAATGGAGTTTGCTGTGTTGAGCCCTTTTTCGCGGCGTGCTTCGTTAACAGGGTGGTGCAGCAAGAGTTCGTAACTCTTTTTCATGTAGTCAATCAGGAATTTTCCCTGATCACCGCTTGGCATATATTCGGCAATACATTTTCCTGTTATATCGTGCGGAGGAGTACATCCGAGTTTAACCTCTCCGGGCATTTTAGCGATGATACAATGTCTGTAACTTACGCCGGGATAGAATTTCATGTCAGGACTTCCGAGCTTTTCTTCAATATATTCCATTAATATACGTGATTCTTCGGTTGTAATTTCGTCGGAGCTGTAATCAACCATTGTTTTTTTCTCGTATTCTTCCTCTTCCTCAGAAAGATGTACAACATTGCAGCGTATGGCAAGATCCTCATCTGCCATTGTGATGCCCATGCTTACAGCTTCAAGGGGAGAGCGACCTGTGTAATAGACATCAGGGTCATATCCCAGAACAGACATATTTGCTATGTCGCTGCCGGGAGGATTGAGATGATCCGGCACAGTTTTAACGAGTCCGATTTCACTTGTTTTTGCAAGTCTGTCAATATTTGGCTTATTTGCTGCCTGAAG
>JAFTXL010000160.1 GCA_017464985.1 Clostridia bacterium
CTATAGCAGTATAATATTACCGTTGGAAATAAGCACGCGGCGCCGTGCGATACGCACGGCGCCGCTTGCTTATCCGAACACAAAATTTTGCATTTACAAAATTTACATTGCATAAAGCCTCGTCTGTCTGGGCTCTACTACAAGCCTGATGGCAGTGCGCTCCTCACCGTCAATAAAAATATCCGTAAACGCCGGTATGCAAACAAGCTCTATACCGGCAGGAGCAAGAAAGCCTCTTGAAATCGCTACAGCTTTAACAGCCTGATTCAATGCGCCTGCACCTATTGCCTGAATTTCGGCGCCACCTGATTCCCTTACAACGCCCGCAAGCGCTCCTGCAACTGAATTTGGATTTGATCTTGCTGAAACCTTTAAAACATCCATGTTAATTTACCTCCAAAAGAATAATTTCAATGGCGTCAGTTTATCATTCCAATTCCGTTTTTTCATCAATTTATGCATTATTTCCCGATTTTTTATTTTTACATCAAAAAATTCCTTTAAATAAAGACTTTTCTGACATCAATTCATAAAAATACATAAAATTATTTCCCATTCATACATACTATGACAATCGCTTGTTAAAAATTCCGCAGGCATCTGTCCGACGCTGCAACAGCCATGCGACAGACAACAGTTTTTCAGTTTTCGCTCACACATATACGCTCAATTGAAAGTGTTTTTCCGCTTTCATTATCAACATCAAGAACGGCACCGCACATATGCGCCCTGCCGTCAGCCGGTTCAAACCGTTTTGGAAGTCCCATCACAAACTTCTCTATAACCTGATGTTTTCTCATACCGATGACTCCCGTATCAGTACCTGTCATACCTACGTCAGTTATAAACGCAGTACCGTTTTGCAAAATTCGCTCGTCTGCAGTCTGAACATGTGTGTGCGTACCTAAAACGGCAGAAACACGGCCGTCAAGGTAATACGCCATTGCCATTTTCTCCGATGTTGCCTCTGCGTGAAAATCTACAATTATCATATCCGCTTCATCTTTCATCCGTTCAATACATTTATCCGCACATGTAAACGGATTGTCAACAGGATCCATGGAAACTCTGCCCTGTAGATTTATAATACCTACACGACCGGCAACGGTATCTACAACATCGTAACCTCTGCCAGGAAGACCCTCGGCAAAATTAGCGGGACGGATTATCGGATAATCATCTATGTAATTGAATATATCGCCGTTGCCCCATGTGTGATTTCCCATGGTTATAAAATCTGCGCCGGCACCGTAAAGAGTATCGGCTGCAGACATAGAAAGACCTCTTCCGTGTGACGCGTTTTCACCGTTCACAATACAGAAGTCAATATCATATTCATTTTTTACTTTTGTTAATTTTCTCTCAATTACACGTCGTCCGGCAGCGCCGAAAACATCGCCTATAAAAAGTATTCTCATTTTAATTCCTTTTCACAATCCGTCCTTGATTTAAATACAAATTCATGTCCTGTTATTATTAGAATCAATGCCGCAGCACCTACGGCAAGCCGCATCCATGCTTCTGTTTCACCCATTAACATCGTAAGAAAAGAATATGAATTAAATCCGACATGCGCAAAATAAGCAGACCACAATGACTTGCTTTTATATCTGTAATACGCAAAAAGCATTCCCGCAATGAATGTATAAATAGCCTGAAGAATATTTCCGTGTATTATTCCGAATACCAAAGACGAAACAATAAATGCTCCCGGAATACACCACGACTTTTCAATAAAAGAGAACATAACTCCACGAAACAGGAACTCTTCTATGAACGGAGTTGAAATGATAACAACAAACAGCATCAGAGCAATATCTCCGCCAAACAGCAGCGATACAGATTCATCATGCGACTCATTCCATGAATCAGGCACGGTTACAATTTCCAATAATGCGGAAATAACATCATTCAGAAAAATGCCCGCGAAAAAAGCAGATACAAAATATATTGCATTTGTCTTTTTGAAGGCACAAAATTCTTTAAAATCAACTGAAAGAAATTTAAATAATATAACCGACACAAAAAAAGTCACAACAGCAGATATTAAAAGCCTTGCGCATATTCCGTTCCGCAAAGCTTTATTTATCAGCTCCGTATCATTTAAAATTAAGTACGCAGCTTTCTCGTAAATATACGCTACAACCGCCGAGACAACATAGTACAGACACAAAAACGAAAGTCCGCACCATATTCCCGCAATCGGATGTAATTTTCCCAAAGAAAATTCACTTATACTCTTTTTTCCACAATTTCGTTTTTGCATTTATAAATGCTTTTCTCCTTAACATATCCTCTTACTGAAGAGAGCGGATATATGTTTGACTCTCTGCCTACAACAGTACCCGGATTAAGTACGCTTCCGCATCCCACTTCAACATTGTCACCTACCATAGCGCCGAATTTCTTAAGTCCAGTCTCGATACTTACGCCGTCACCGCAATTTACTTTTACAAGAGTTTTATCTGATTTAACATTTGAAGTGATAGAACCTGCTCCCATGTGCGCCTTATATCCGAGTACGGAATCTCCGACATAGTTATAATGAGGCACTTGAACATTGTCAAAAAGCACTACATTTTTAAGTTCTGTCGAGTTGCCTACAACAGCATTTCTTCCAATAATCGCATTTCCGCGTATAAATGCGCAATGTCTGACCTCAGCACCTGCGCATATGATTGCGGGTCCTTTTATATACGCGCTGGGATATACGGTAGCTTCTTTTGAAATCCATACATCACCGTCGCGTTTTTCATATTCTTTCCCTGAAAGAGTCGCTCCAAGTTTTTTGATAAAACCCGATATCTCCGGAAG
>JAFTXL010000161.1 GCA_017464985.1 Clostridia bacterium
ATTTTTTGAATCTTTTTATTAGAAAAGTGTCAAACTCCCGTGATTTTGCAATTTACACTTGGTATTTTGACAGAATTAGTATATAATGTTCGCTTGTAGGATATTCTCAAATTTAGGAGGAGTATATCAATGTTTGCTATCGGAAATGATCATACAGGTGTAACTTTGAAAGAGATTATAAAAAAGTATCTTGAGGATAAAGGAGAAACCGTCAAGGATTTTGGTACGGCAAGCACTTCTGCAAGTAATTATCCGGAAATTGCCGAGTCTGTTGCTTTAGCAGTTGTTTCGGGTGAATGTGAGAGAGGTATACTGATTTGCGGTACGGGTGTGGGAATATCGATTGCCGCAAATAAAGTAAAAGGTATACGCGCTGTGTGCTGTTCGGAACCGTTTTCTGCCAAAATGGCAAAGGAGCATAATAATGCTAATATACTCTGCTTCGGCGCACGTGTTGTCGGCAGTGAGCTTGCAAAAATGATAACCGATGCGTGGTACGGTGCAGAATTTCAAGGCGGAAGACATCAGATAAGAGTAGACATGATTTCAGATATAGAAAACAGACAGTAATATATAAACAGTTCAGTTAAGGAGTAATAAATGGAAAGTAATAAAATACGTGAGTTAAAACTCTCAGCGGCAAAAATCAGACGCCATGCGGTTGAAGCAATTACATGCGCAAAGAGTGGACATCCGGGAGGATCATTATCTATTTCGGATATAGTTGCGGTTCTTTTCTTTGATGTGATGAAAATTGATTCAAGTAATCCGTCATGGGTGGATCGTGACAGATTTGTTCTTTCAAAAGGTCACGGCGCGCCTGCATATTATGCGGCTCTTGCAATGAAAGGATTTTTTCCTGAAGAGGATCTTGTGACTCTCAGAAAGATAGACAGTTATCTTGAGGGACATCCGAGTATGAGAAAAGTTCCCGGATGCGATATGTCTACCGGTTCACTCGGTCAGGGTATCTCATGTGCCGTAGGTATGGCGCTTGCAGGAAAGATTGATAAGAAAGATTACCGTGTGTTCTCAATTCTCGGAGACGGTGAACTTGAAGAAGGTCAGGTGTGGGAAGCCGCAATGGCTGCGGCACACTATAAGTTGGATAACCTTACGGCGTTTGTTGACCATAACGGACTGCAGATAGACGGAAATGTATCGGATGTAATGAATCCGAATCCTGTAGCTGACAAATTTGCTGCATTCGGCTGGAATGTTATTTCCATTGACGGTCACAATATTGAACAGATTGAAAATGCGATAGAAACCGCGAAAAATGTAAAGGGTAAGCCTACCATGATAGTGTGCGAAACGGTTAAAGGAAAAGGCGTATCATTCATGGAAAATAACTATGAATGGCACGGCGTTGCTCCTAACGAAGAACAATGCAAAAAAGCTCTTGCGGAAATTGATGCATGTATTAAGGAATTGGAGGCGTAATCATGGGAAAGACAGCTACAAGAGACGCTTACGGAAAAGCACTTGCCGAATTTGGTTCAGACGAAAGAATTGTTGTTCTTGACGCGGATTTGTCAAAATCAACAAAAACAGCGACATTTCAGAAGGATTATCCCGAAAGACATTTTAATATGGGTATTGCCGAGGGCAATATGATGAGTGTCGCAGCAGGTCTTGCTGCTTGCGGTAAAGTGGTTTTTGCAAGCAGTTTTGCTATGTTTGCCGCAGCACGTGCTTGCGAACAGGTAAGAAATTCTGTGTGCTATCCGAAACTCAACGTGAAAGTTGCGGCAACTCACTCAGGTATCACAGTAGGTGAGGACGGCGCATCACACCAGTGTGTAGAAGATGTTGCTATTATGCGCGCTTTGCCCGGAATGGTTGTACTTTGTCCTTGTGACTCGGTAGAAACACGCATGGCGATAAAGGCTGCCATCGAATATGACGGACCTATGTATATAAGACTCGGCAGACTTGCTGTTGAAGATGTGTATGAACAGGACGGTTTCAGACTTGAAATAGGAAAAGGCATTACGGTGAAAGACGGAAATGATGTTACAATAGTTGCTTCCGGACTTATGGTGCAGGAATCATTAAAGGCTGTTGAAATACTTGCTGAAAGCGGTATATCAGCAAGACTTATTGATATGCACACTATTAAGCCTATTGATAAGGATATATTAGTAAAGGCTGCTAAAGAGACTGGATTGATTGTCACAGTTGAAGAACATACCGTTGTAGGCGGTCTCGGAAGTGCGGTATGTGAAGCACTTGCCGAAAATTATCCGTGCAAAGTGAAAATGATCGGTATTGAAGATGAGTTCGGTACATCGGGAACTCCTGCTGCGCTTTTGGAGAAGTACGGTATTAACGGAAAAGCTATTGCAGAGAAAGTAAAGGCGGCTCTGGTAAACAAATAATAAAAATTTAAAATGGGTTATATTACAGCGCAGCAGTTTTACGGGGCTGCGCTGTTTCTTTATATATTTTGAAGTTATAGCAGAGGTAGTATGAAAAAAGTTATTTTAAGAAATTTTTGTGTATTAATTGTTTTGGCTGCAATGCTGTTTTCTTATACAGGCATTGTGTATGCGACAGAGACCGGAGACGGAAGTAATGCCGTGAATTCAGGAGAGAATGAAGTAAATGACGCGGAGACATCAGAGTATGATGCGGAGGACATTACAGACGCGGTAAACGTCTCATATGACGGAAGCGTTGTGAAAATGTCATGTGACAGTTCTTTTTGTCAGATTTATATAGAGTGGAAGACCATACCCGGAGAATGGAATCTGTATGACGGTACAAGCGAAACTGCATACGGCACAAAAGGATTTCTTCATGAATATGTTTCTTTTGAATCCGGTGTCAATTATGCTGAGATAAGAAAAAGTGACAGCACAGAGATAAGAAATATTTATTTCTTCACAGACGGTACAGTTCCCGACTGGGTGCAGGTGTGGGACGATCCTTGTAAAAAGGCAGATATAATGCTCTGCTCGACTCATTCGGATGACGAGCAACTGTTCTTTTTAGGTATATTGCCGTATTATGCAGGTGAACTTGGCTTGAATGTACAGGTTGTATATTTCGTAAATCACAATGACGCGGAGAGCAGACCGCACGAGCTTTTGAACGGACTTTGGACTGTAGGTGTACGGAATTATCCGATGATAGGCGAAGCTCCCGATTTATATTCTGAAAATCTTGATGACGCGATTGCGGGATTTGCCGATTACGGGTACAGCGAGGACTTTTTCATTGAATATCAAGTTGAGGCTATAAGGCGTTTTAAGCCGCTTGTAGTGATAGGGCACGATGTAAACGGTGAGTATTCACACGGCGCTCATATTTTGAATACTCATACGCTGAGACAGGCTCTTGAAATCAGCAATGACGCATCTGTTTATCCTGGATCCGCAGAAAAATACG
>JAFTXL010000162.1 GCA_017464985.1 Clostridia bacterium
CCTATAGTGTAGAGAATATTGGCCGCATCGGCACAACCGTATTCGTTTACTCCCAGCTCACGGTTGCCTTTTTCGTTCTGCCAGAGCCATCTCGAATATTTTCCCTCTTCGATACGGTGAGACTCTACGGTATCATAAATTTTCTGAATAAGACTGTCAATATTGAATGTCATATCCTAATCCTCCAATTGTTTATTCATATAATAATATTATATCAATCTGCGCATATACAGTCAAGGCAGAATATTTATAAATTACGATTACCTGTGTGCGTCATGCGTTATCACCGCCGCAAGTATTTTAATCCTTGGTATCATAAAATTCAAAATATTCATAATCTCCGCTTCCGGGAGTACGGTGACTGTACTTACGATAGCTCTGTATCCTCTGACGTTTGCGCTGTTCAACCGCATAAAGTCTGATTCTGCGGCGCACAATGAGATACACTGCCCCACCCACAAGTACAACGGCAAGAAGTATTTTCAAGCTAAGCCATATTGCACCTGTATTGTTGGATTTTTCTTCGGGTTTTTCCGCAGGATTGTCGGGGGCTATATCGAGATCGCTGTTGTAATGACCTGTATACCACTCCGATATAGCTATATATGTATTCTTTATTGCCGCATCAAAATTGCCCTTTGCAAAATCCGGCTCCATGTATGCAAGAAGAATCTTTTCTATATATTCTTTGGTAAGAGCACTGGAAAGATTATCGCCCACGATAACCCAATACTCCATATCATCGGTAGCAAGCAACACAAATGTGCTTGTATTACCTCCTACAGACGACATCCCCCACGCATCGTACAGACGACGGGCATATTGGTCTACAGGCTCACGGTCGGTAGTGGGCACCGTAACAAAAACCACTTTTGAGCCCGTGCTGTCATAAAGCTTTTCATTGCTGTTTATCATAAAAGTTTTTGTATTGTCGCTCATAACCTTTGAAAAATCATTTACCGATATTTCATCAGGCACGGAAAAAATCTTATCGGCGGAAAAAGCTATCGTATTTATACCAATTGTAAGTATAAGAACGATACTGAAGAATATTACTTTTTTCATATATATCTCCCGTAAAACATAAATTATCTGCTACAATAAATTATATCAGCATTTCATAAATAGTCAAGTAAAAAGCTTTGAAAAAAAATTTTGGAATTTTTGATTTTTTTTTAAAAAAGTATTGACATTTAAAAAAATTGGTGATATACTATACAAGTCGTCAGCGATGACGGTGGTTTTTCAGCGGCTTGCGAGCATGCTGGAATTGGCAGACAGGCACGTTTGAGGGGCGTGTGTTTATGACGTGTGGGTTCAAGTCCCACTGCTCGCACCAGATTGCATACCGAATACTTTCGGTATGCAATTATTTTTAAAAAAGCCATTGGCTTGTACGGAGATTAAGCGATATGCTCTCCCTCGGTGAGCCTTGCACCGTGTAAAATTTCATCAAGGTACAATATGCGGATATGGCGGAATTGGCAGACGCGCATGGTTCAGGTCCATGTGAAAGCAATTTCATGGAGGTTCAAGTCCTCTTATCCGCACCAAAAAAGAACACAGACCTAATTTAGGGTTTGTGTTCTTTTTTCATGCCATAATTCTGAGGACTTGAACCTTAAGAAGGCATAGCGCGTTAAGCAAAAGTTGCCGGTGGCAAGTTTTGTAGCGATATGTTGCGCAGACGGGTACCGAAATGCGTAGCATTTGGGTCGGCAAGCAATCAGGACGCGAAGCGGACGTGTCCTCTTATCCGCACCAGAAAAAACCGTTAACTTTGATACAAAGTTAGCGGTTTTTTCAATGATGTTTGCCTGACGACAAATGATGATGCTTAGCTAATGATGTATCCTTCGGATATGATGTCGACTTCGCCTGATGTTTTAGGCAAACATCGCATCATTGCGAGTAAAACGAGCAACATCATTATGCGTAGCATAACATCATATCGCCATCGGCGATACTTCATTAAAGTATCATAACTTTGATAAGCAATTAGGAGTATTTTTCATAAAATTTCTTAGCAAAAAAGTTCTCTGACAAGCAAACGCAACATTTGAACTCGCCAGAGGCGGGCAAAGGTCAACATCGTTTCTTTTTAACATGCAAATGCTTCATTTTAAAACTGTTGTTTTATATTATTCTTTATATAGATTTATAATTTCCTTTTTCTTCTTTACAGCATAGTCATAAGCAACCTTTGTACCGCTTTTTGGCTGATAGTCAATTAAATCCCGTCTGCTGTTTTTTCTTCTCGGCGGTTTGTAATTCTCATCGTAGTACACTACACAATAGTCTGCTCTATTAATCATTTCCCGATTGCGTTCCACGTAAGAAGCTCTACCTGAATTTTTAATATACTCCGGGTAATATGTATCTTCGTAATTCTCTAAAAGATATCTTTTATAAGAATCATCAATATATTGATATTCTGCTCTCACATAAACACGCTTTATGTGAGAGTATTTTTCTTTCAATGTTGTAACAACTTCATGGCACA
>JAFTXL010000163.1 GCA_017464985.1 Clostridia bacterium
ATCAGTCAACTACAACAATACCCATACTTCTGGCTGTACCCGCGATCATGCTTGCAGCAGCTTCAACTGTAGCAGCATTAAGGTCAGGCATTTTTTGCTCTGCGAGCTTCATAACTTCAGCCTTAGTAATTGTAGCAACCTTATCTCTGTTCGGCTTACCGGAACCACGCTCTATTTTGCAAACTTTCTTAAGCAAAACAGCAGCCGGCGGAGTCTTTGTAATGAAAGAGAAAGTTCTATCTTCGTAGATAGTGATAACAACAGGAATAATAAGTCCTGCGTCATTTTTTGTTTTCTCATTGAACTCCTTACAGAATCCCATAATGTTTACGCCATGCTGGCCTAAAGCTGGTCCAACCGGTGGAGTCGGTGTTGCTTTTCCTGCAGGTATCTGCAATTTAACATAACCTTTGATTTTCTTTGCCATGGTAAAATCCACCTCCCAATAAAATTAAATATATTAAGCTGCAAAAGCAGCAAAATAACTGAATAAATTATAAAACTTTTTGAATCTGTGAATATTCAAGTTCAGCCGATATCTGACGACCGAACATCGACACAAGAACCTTCACACAACCTTTTTCAATATTTACAGCCTCAACTACACCAGAGAAACTCTCAAGCGGTCCGGATATAAAATCAACCATATCGCCGGTTTCATAGTCCATAACAGTCTCTACGACATCAACACCGAGAGCTCTTATCTCCTGCTCGGTAAGCGGTGTCGGTTCAGAACCTGTTCCGACAAAGCCCGTAACGCCTCTGATATTTTTTACGACATGCCAGGTTTCGTTTGTATAAATCATCTTTATAAGCACATAACCCGGAAAAATTTTTTTCAATGCAGACTTTTCCTTACCATCTTTAATCTCTATCTCTTCTAGCATAGGGATAATTATATCAAAGAAATAATCCTGAAGTCCGCAATTTTCTATCATGCGTTCAAGACTGGCCTTTACCTTATTCTCATAACCGGAATATGTATGTATAACATACCAGCCGGCTGCCTCAGACATATCTGTCTCCTCGGCAAAATCCGTTTCGACTGTGTCTATGAATTCTTCATCATTCATAACATTATTGTCTTCCACGATAAATAGCCCTCCTACTTTTGCTCACATTCACTGAAATCGTCAATACAGTTTACTTATCGAGGTCCGTTGAGGAGCTTAAGGAAAGCTGTAAGCCCTGCATCCGCCAACCAAATAATCGCGCCGACAATTGCGCAAAACAAAAGAACCGATACAGTATTAGCCAAGACTTTCTTCTTTGTAGGCCATGTAACTTTTTTAAGTTCAAGAAAGATATTCTTAAAGAAGCCTGTGAAACCTTTCCACATGCGTACGAAGATATTCTTCTTAACTTCCTTTGCGTTCTTTCCGCCGTCTGCCATAAGCAAACCCCTCTCTTTAAATACTAAACAATCAACTAATGTATACATCTGAAAAACAAAACAAAATACCGATTACTTTGTTTCTTTATGTGCTGTATGCTTTTTGCAGAACTTACAGTACTTGTTCATTTCAAGTCTTTCAGTCGTGTTTTTCTTATTCTTCATAGAAGTATAATTTCTCTGCTTACATTCTGTACACGCCATAGTAACCTTAACTCTCATGCAAAACACCTCCACTAATCCACGCGTATGCGGTAATTTACCATAATTAACACGGCTTGTCAACAGATTCGTCATAAAACACAGCATAAACATGCCACTCTTCGACAAAACCTTTCACATTGTACAACTTTTATAAGATTATTGCAAGAACTAAAAGCAAATTATTTTTGTATAAATATTTACTTATAACCGAGCTGTCGATTATCTGCATAACACCTTCCAAATTCGTAAGCGTTCCTATTATCTGCACCAACGCTAAAAATAAAAAACAGATAAAAAGCCCTACAGCAAAACCGACCATCATACCGCCTATCTTGTTTGCGATATCTATAACAGAAGGCATTGTCAGAAACTTTACAGTAACTTTTACCGCCACAAGTAATATACTCAATACAACACCTGTTAAAACAGAAACAATCAAAATTGCCAAAAGGTCATTTATTACAGATGATATTGTTCCCGCAATCTCAGCAGACGCTGATTCGGTAATCATCTCAACTCCGGAACCTTCAAATTTAAAGTCTATATCATGAATTTTATCTTTGAGCATATCAGGCAACTCCATTGAGTCAGCAGCCGACTCATAAATTCCGGAGGCTGATTCTTCAACAATATCCTCACAGTTAGAATATACATACCGATAAACTCTGTCGTATATTTTATCCTCAACACCCATGTCGGAAAGAACTTCTCCGACCGCTGATTGACACACAAAACCTACAATGACCGATACAACAATTAACGCCAATGAAAAAACAGTCATAAGCAGACCTTTTTTCATACCGGCATACGCACAGATAATTACCAAAAGGACTAAAATTATATCAAGAATAATTCCGTTCATAATTCCGGTTCTCCTACTCCGGGGTAAACTCCACAAGCATGATTCTCGATTCCATTTGAATAAGAAGCTTATTTGCATTCAGGAAATCCGCCTGAATTGCGTCTGACAGAGAAGTATATTCACCCTTCATGTTAAAATTACTGCCGAACAAGCGTACCGCGTTACCGCTGCATACGGCAAATTCTTTTTCATTACTTCTTATTACGCAAATGCGCTCTTTATATTCATATTTTTTTTCTGAATTTCCGTCGGGGCCGTAAAACGTTACCGAAGACAATTCAGAGGTAATGTCCGAATTTCCAAAAGCCGCGCATATACCAACGTCAGATATTACATCTATATTAAGAAGTATATCAGCGCTTGAATTTCTGTTCCATATATCCTTTACGGAATCCGACTTTGTCTCTATCGTCGGTTTTTTAACCAACGCTTTTAAGGAATCGGAATTGGCAGCGATAAGCGTGCTGCTGTCCGAGTACTCTATATACGGATAAATACCGTCAAAAACTTCAGTAGAGTAAATTTCACCGTCTGACATACGGAAAAACATTATAACGCCGACTGTTTTATCCCCTTCATAATACATTCCCGACAAAGCAAACTGTGTCCTATCCGGAGATATCGCGGAGGTGATTATATATTCATCTACAAATTTTCCCTGAAAAATGTCCTTTGAATCTTCACTATAATCAACGATAGTAAGCTCTGTATTGTAATCCTCACTGTCACATATTACAGAAATAAAGTCTGTACCTCTGTGTGCGACAGCACCTCTCACAGTATTCTCAAAAGTTCTC
>JAFTXL010000164.1 GCA_017464985.1 Clostridia bacterium
ATACCTGACTATTGGCAAAATCAGCTTCATCCTCCGCATGCATTTTGATAATTGACACATCATTAACTATATCCATGCATATCTCAATGTTGTCGAAAAAATATCCTATTTCAAAGAACTGTCCATTCGATTTATCCACAGACTCACCTGCGGCAGATAATTCATCGGCGTCAAGTCCGCGATAAGTAGCATAAACAGGCATTGTAGATATATCAAAATCACTGAGAAGAGAATTCATTGATTTTCCGGGAAGCGCAACACCGTTTCCGTCAGTCATGTCATTTACAAAATCGGTAAATGCCAGTATTATGTCCCTGTCAAAACTTACATTAGCATCTTGTTCCGCCATCTCAAATGCAGTATATATTGCATCGTACACCTGTGTATGAGGCTCATCGCATACTAACGAATCCACTTTCTCATAAAAGCTGTTTTTATCATCAGCACCGGATACGGATGCAGCCTCATGTGTGCTCTCACCCATGGATAACAATATTATCTTGTCATTTGCGCCCATATTTTCAGCATATGATTTTACAAAGACCTTAACTCTGTCCAGATACTCTCTCGGTGTAGTCCCCGATGATACATCTACCAAAATATATGTACGAACCGAATGAATTTTACTGTCGTACCGTTCAGCGCTGTCCACTACAAGGGTCTTACCGCCCAGCGCTGCTGATATATTCTCAGAAGTCACATCTCCCCGTATTTCCACAGACACTTCAGGCATGTCTAAGGATATGCCGCCTAATTTTAAAATATCTTGGTTTGCATATCCCTCAACAGGGAAAAAACAAATCAAAGAAAAGATTGCAAAAACTAATACCCATATTATTTTTTTTGACATCACACGAAACATTTTTCTCACCTGCCAATAATCATAATTGTAATATCTGTGAATCCGGCAATAATCTTGTCGCCGCTGTACAGTTTATGACGTTCAGAAACTCTGAATCCGTTTAACAGTAAATTGTTCTTGGATACTAAATTCTTTAAATAGGGCTCACCACCTATATATTCGATACAAAAGTGACGTGAAGACATTTTTTCATCAGCAACGCATACATCGCAGTTGCTCGACTTACCTATAACAATTCGATCTGTAACCGTTATATCCGTATTTCTCTTATCAGCACGCGCAATATCAATATTTAACCGCAATTTTACAGGCTTTACATCATTCTGTTTAATATCAGCAGATGCAGAAACCCGATTTTCAGGAACTGTCTCAGCAGGTACTGTTCTAATTTCTTTTTCCGATTCTTTTTCTGATTCTTTTTTCGATGTTTTTACAAGCAATACAATCAAAACCACAACAGCCGCGGTCAAAACAATAACCACAAAGATTAGTACAATAGCCCATACGGGAAAAGATTTTTTATCTGCAGATTCAACATTGTCAGTAGTTTCGCTTGCACCGGAATCAGCTGCTTCTTCCGTTACTGCCGGAGATGTGCTTAACGGTTCAGCAGAAACTTCCGTTGTTCCGGATTCCGGACAAAAGCCTTCATAATTTTCTCCAAATGTTTTTTTAGGATTGTCACTGAAAACTTCAGCTATCTCATAAATTTCTCCTCCGGATTCTCTTATTAACTCACCTACATCATCGGAGTATGGAGGCTCATTATTTTTGTCTGCAGAATACAAACCATATAATGGCATTATCGTTCCTAAACTTCTGATACGGCTTATACTTTCTTGTTCAGCAGATAAATCATCAGCTTTATTAAGAAAAGAAATAATATATATTTTCGATTTATCACACAAAGGATTCTCCGACGCATAAGCACATTCTTCATAAATCACATCATATTTTCTATATTTTTCATTATTTTCATATGAAAGTGCCTCAATAACTTCATCAATTTCTTTCTCTTTTTCACGTCCGCCGGCTATTATTTCACATACTTCATCAGTTTCGGAATCAACATCCAAAATTGCTATCCGGTCATTTTCACTCATGCTATTGACATGACCTTTTAGAAAATCCTGTACATTCTTCAAATAATTATTATCAGGATTTAACCAATCCGGAAGTTCAACATAAACATATGTGCAAACAGACTCATCCGGAGTTTCGACCTCCGCATTTACTGTAATTACAAAAGAGAAAGACAACAGTACTGCTGCAAATAAACATAAAAATTTCTTCATTACCAAACGCGACCTTTCTTACAAAACGGAGTAAAAATGTATCTGCTTTCACCGACTGATATTTCATCACCGTCAGTGATTTCTGTCCCTGCCTGAACATGTTCTCCGTTAAGATATGTTCTTCCTTCACCTGCTACAAGATAAAAAGTTATACTCTTGGGGTCATAAACAATCGAAAAATGATTCTCACGTGATATGACGGAATCATCGGACAATACTATATCCATATCGATAGAACGTCCCGCAAAATTTCTTCCTGAATAAACAGGATAACTTTTTCCTTTTTCAATGCCATTCATACATACAAGTCAGCCGACAGTAAGCAGATTCTGATTTTCATCAGTAAATATTCCGATTGTCTTTTCATATTCACATACATCCTCACCATACGCCTCTGTAAGCTGTACATTATTGCCATCTTCAATAAACATATATGATGTCAATTGCTCATTCAGAGTTTCGCTCTCAAAAAATACGGCTATTCATTTTTTCGCAGTACGGACACGTTTCATCCCGTACATCATCGTAGTAATGATTATTTTCACATTTGACTATAGCCATAAAACCACCTGCAAAAATTATTTAATATTGATCAATATCGCAGAAAGATTATCCATTCCTTTTCCTTTACCTGTCTGCTTAACTTCTGCAGTCATTTCACGCAGAGCATCATATGCCGATTCACCTTTTTTCAGAATCTTTAATATGCTCTTTTCTTCTATCCACTCCCAAAAACCGTCTGAGCAAAGCAAGAAAGTATCACCTTTCTTTATTTTTATTTTTTTATTATCAATTTCATAGGCAGGCTCATCCCATTCCGCGCCCATTGCCCGAAGCAGAACACTTCTGTCAGGATGGTGCCTGATTTCTTTTTCTTTTATTTGTCCGCTAAAAACAAGCATCTGCGGTACGCTGTGGTCCATTGTTCTGCTCAATTGTTTTCCTTCTCTGAAATGATATAAACGCGAATCACCAATATGACCCCACTGCGCATATTCACCTGTAATCAAGAGCAACACCATTGTTGTTTTTATCGACGCAAGACCTTTCATCTCTTTTTCATCCATTAACAGACTTTGCGACATTTCAAAACAACTTTCAATAAACCCGTTATCAAAAGTATCTGTATTTTCAATAGCCGCACCTGTACAATCAACAACAAAATTGGACGCAATATCTCCGTTTCCGTGCCCACCAAGTCCGTCAGCTAACACAAAGCCATATGCGGATAAAGTTTGATTTCTAAAAGCCTTTATCGCATCTTCATTTTTTTCTTTCTCTCCGATTTCAGATAACATTGCATATTCAATCATCGGGAATCCTCCATTCCTGAACAGTACAAAACGTCACAATTGTCCAACAAAACACAAGAAGAACATGCAGTGGCAAATTTTATATATCTGCCACTGCCGATATAGGAATACTAAATCAAATTATTCTTCCTTTTTTCTTTTTTTCAAGATAACTAACAGAACGATTCCCCCTGCTGCTAAAACAACAGCTGCAATTGTTCCCCAGAACAAAGGCGTATTTGCATACCAAAGGACGAATATATTAGTTGATACTGTAAACTCATCAACCTTGTAAATCTCGGACTCGTTACCGGCTAAGTCACATGTAACAATCTCGATAGATTGGTTAAGTCCGTCTCCTACAACGAAGCTATACTGATTATTACCAAGCGATGTAGGAGTAATTTCTTTTCCGTTCAACTTGACAATAAGAGTCTGCTCATCCGGGTTGATTTCAGTAATATTGAACTCAACGGTAAATTCAGCGGCATTGATGCTCTGACCGTCTGTCACATTAATTGATACAACCGGCTTAGTACGGTCAACAGTAAAGCTTATTGTTCCTTCTTCCGTCTTCGTATTGATGTTGCTGTTATCCGCACGGTCATAAGTAATTATTCCGATTGAGTAAGAACCGTCATTGTCGAAGTTATCATTATTTAATGTATAGATGCACTCATACCATCCGCCTGTACCGCGTTGTACATTTTTCTCATAGTTACCCATGCCTCCAGCCATTTCAACAAGTGTAATAACTTCAGCGCTGCTGCCATCATTTAATGTCAACACAGTACTCTTTTCGGAATCCTCAGACACATCTATCTCATCAACATTTATTTCATGCAATTTTACAGTTATCTGATCATTTGCATATGCACCCTGAAGTGAATTCTCGTATGTCTCCCCTGTATACTTATCATTGTGTATGGTCTCAAACCAGAATACGCTGCCGCCTCTGTTTACAGAGTATTCAACTGCCTCAACCGCATTTTCTCCGCTGTTGTTTTCAGTCTGAATTGCAGCTACATTGTGATTTGCATAATCAACTGCACTGCATTTAAATGTATAGAAACCATCCAGTTCAAGGTTCTCTACAGTGTACTCATACACGGTCTCACCATTTGCATTTACCGCAGTCTTTGCTTCACCAAGATTGATATTTATTGTTTCAAATTCGTACTTATTGTCTGCATTTGTCTTTCTCACAATAACTGACAACTCCGGCTTAAATCCGTTAAGTCCGATATTTGTATCTGTAACAGTTACTGTAAAGCTTACAGTCTCTCCGTTATTTGCAGACTGATGCTGTATGCCTGTCACATTTATCACAGGGACCTTGGTATCAATAGTCATTTGCTCTGACTTGTAAGAAGTCATCTTGTTTTCTGAGCGGTCAGTATATTCTGCATTTACCGTATAGTCACCGTCTTCTGACAAAGTGAATGTTCCTGTATGAATGTCTGCGCTCTCATCATTCCATGTAATCTGTACAGGATATGAATCACCATCCTTATTAACAGTAACAACTACATCTTCGCTAAAGAAGTTTGCTTCGTTTATTACTATTGTTGCATTTATATTTCCGTCATAATAAGAGACTTTACCCACCGTCTGCACAGGTTCATTAAAGCTAACCTGA
Organism: Clostridia bacterium; assembly: GCA_017464985.1. The sequence goes on from JAFTXL010000164.1 coordinate 5,089, forward strand.
ATGTTCGGAGCTATATTATCAACAACAATGGCATTATTCTTATCCGCATAATCTGTATCGTTTACAGAACAGTCACTGGCCGTAAATCCTACACTGCCGTTAAACTGATTGTTGCTCTGCAATGCTTCTCTCGGAATATTAAACTCGGCAGTAAATTTATTACCGTTAACTTTGATATTTTGACTTGTTATCACTTGGTCCAGTAACTCAGCATTAACTGGACTTACACCGTCTCCGTTAATGTAGCTGTACTTGAACAAATGTATACCAGATACATTATCTTCTGCTGTTACCGTAACAGTCATCTGTGAATTGTAGTAACCAAATGTAATACTGTTAATTATGCTTTCGAATATATTTATTCTATATGATACTGTTAGGTTTGACGGAGCTGTAGTATCTACTGTAAAGCTGTCTTTCTCGTAGTCTGCCGCAGCTCTGTTTGACATATCTTCAAAAGCAATATCAAATGTGTAGTTTGCTTCAACGTCATACGCAAGTGTTATCTTCTGATATGCGATATCTTCTGAATCACTTGATACTCGTTCACTCTCAGCGTTGTAGTATGTCCAATTAGTCAAATCCTTTGCATATGCTTCAAAATCCGTATTACTTATGATGTTACCTGTAACATCAAGTGATTCAACCAAAACACTGACATCGCTTGCGCGGAAGTTGTGCTCTGTAACTGTAATTACAGCACTCTGAACTTTATCGTAGTACTTTCTGCCTGTAATCTCATTCTTGACATCTTTATTTGTATATTCAACGTCAATTGTCGGATTAACAGTATCTACCGCAGTCACTTTTGAAGTGTACTTATATGTTGCCGCATGGGCTCTGTCATCAGATTTGATAACTGCTCTATTTCCCGAAAAATCTGCATATATAACGGTTAATACATAATCTGCATCGTCATCATAAACAATCTCAAACGTATGTACTGTTCCTGTTTCAGTATCTGTTATCCAAGAAACGGTTTTGCTTTCATCTGCGTCGGCAAACAACTTGTCAGCACCCTCCGGCAGATACTCAATTTTTGTTACTTTACCGGCATTGTCTGTTTTTGTAAGAAGTATTCCTACATTATGGGCTGCCTTTGTAACATTTTTATTATTTTCCGTAACTTGAATACTATCACCTTCAAAGAAATTCGCCTCTGTTACGGTGATTTTTGCAGTTACTTTACCGTCGTAATATGCCTGTGCCGCATTCTTGAAATCATCTGTTTCTACATCATATGCAACATTCACACCGTTATCTGCAATGTATTCTACTGATACCTCAGGTGCTTTTGTATCTGCTGCACTTACTATATCGTCTGAATATTCAGAACTATTACCGGATTTATCATATACCTTAAACTCAAACGAGCCTCTGAACTGTGCAGGTACACTAAATGATATAGTTACTTTTCCCGGTTCAGCAGCCTCAACAACTTTGATATCCTCCTGATTTACGAATCCTGCTGTTCCTCCAGTAATGTCACCGTTAGCATCTATCTTAAGTCCGTCAGGCAATTCAACTGTAGTAGCTCCGGCAACACCGTCCGCTTTCGCTATTATCTCAAAATAATCTACTCCGGCAGTTACGTCTGTTGCTGTAAACGTCGCGGTCAATTTCTCTTCTGTATTATAGAATCCATATTTAATATAACTTAAAACTTTCTGCCATATGTCATATGTTTCGCTGTAAGTTATACCTAAACCAATAGGTGCTTTTGTATCTACCGCATTGATTCTTTTTGTTTCATCAAAATACTCATCAGATGTATTACCGGACTTATCTGTTGCTGTAAACTTAAAGTAACCTCTGAACTGGGCAGGCACTTTAATGGATATAGTCACATTTCCAGGCTCTGTGGATTTATCCAAAGTAATGTTTGCTTGTTCTACAAAACTGGCCTTACTTTCAGGATTTTCGATAATACTACCAGTAGAATCAATCTTTAGACCTTCCGGTAATTCGATATCTGTAGCATCAGCACCTCCAACAGCTATTGCTGTTATCTCAAAATAGTCCACTCCGGCTGTTACATCTGTTGCTGTGAATGTTACTGTCAATCCTTTGTCAGCATTATAGTAGCCTTTGTTGTCTTCAGTCTGATATTCATCGCTGTAGCTTATGCCTAAATCCTTAGGAGGTACCGTATCTACTGCATTAGTTACTTTATCCGAATAATCTTTGTAATTGCCGGCATTATCATATGCTTTAAACACAAATGAACCTCTGAACTGGGCAGGCACTTTAATGGATATAGTCACATTTCCAGGCTCTGTAGATTTATCCAAAGTAATGTTTGCTTGTTCTACAAAACCAGCCTTACTTTCAGGATCTTC
>JAFTXL010000165.1 GCA_017464985.1 Clostridia bacterium
AAGCTCTATGTTAATACAATGAACGTAATCCACTACATGCATGACAAATATGCATACGAAAGACTTATGATGAGTCTTCACGACACAGATGTTGAAAGACTTATGGCATTCGGTATCAGCGGTATGAGCGTTGCAACAGACAGCCTTTCAGCAATAAAGCATGCAAAAGTAACTCCTGTAAAAGATGAAAGAGGCATCATTGTAGACTTTAAAGTAGAGGGAGACTTCCCGAAATACGGTAATGACAATGACAGTGTTGATAAAATCGGAGCATCCCTTGTAGAATTCTTCTACAAAGAGCTTTGCAAGACGCCTGCTTACCGCGGAGCAAAACACACTCTTTCAATTCTCACCATTACATCAAACGTAATGTATGGAAAGAAAACAGGTGCAACTCCTGACGGAAGAGCTGCCGGCGAGCCTTTCGCACCCGGAGCAAACCCGATGCACGGAAGAGATAAAGAAGGCGCTCTTGCAAGCCTTAACTCTGTCGCAAAACTCGATTACGACTGCTGCCGTGACGGTATTTCAAATACATTTTCAATCACTCCCGATGCGCTCGGTGCTGACGAAGACAAGCGTATAAGCAACCTGAAATCAAACATTGACTGTTACTTCTCACAGTAATCACATCACATGAATGTAAATGTATTGAACAGACAGAAACTTATTGATGCAATGAATAACCCCGAGCTCTACCCCTCTCTTACAATCAGAGTAAGCGGTTATGCAGTAAATTTCAACAAGCTTACAAGAGATAAGCAGGAGGAAGTAATTGCAAGAACATTCCATGACCACATGTAATATTCATTCAATAGAAAGCATGGCAGCGCGCGACGGAGACGGAGTGCGCTGCGCTGTTTTTTTCTGCGGCTGTCCGCTTCGATGTGTTTACTGTCATAATCCGGATACATGGCATGTAAGCGGCATAGAAATGACACCAGAAGCTTTGGCAAAAAAAATCATCCGTTTTAAACCGTACTTTTCAAGTAACGGCGGTGCCACTTTTTCGGGCGGCGAACCGCTTCTGCATGCTGAGTTTATTAATGAAACAAATATAATACTCGCCGCAAACGGTGTTAAGTACATGCTTGATACATCAGGCTGCGTTGACCTTACCGACGATGTAAAAGAGGCTGTCAGAAATGCTGACGGCATTATATTGGATCTTAAATTTTACAATTCTGACGGCTATACAAAATATTGCCGTGGAAATTTTGAGAGAGTACATGCATTTGCGTCTTTTTGCACAAGTGAAAAGAAACGTATGTTAATACGTACTGTAGTTGTTCCCGGAATAAACGACACCGAAGAGGATATGGTAAAATATGCCGCAACCGCAAAGCAGTTTAAATTTGAAAGCTACGAGCTTCTTCCTTTCCATACCATGGGTTTTTTCAAATACGAAGAACTCGGAATAGAAAATCTGCTCGCCGGCACTTCCGCACTCAGCAGAACACGGCTTGACGAGCTGCAAAGCGTTCTCAACAGTATGTTATAATTGATTTTTGAAAAGCTGCTGAAAAGTTATTATCAGCAGCTTTTATTTATACGTTTTTCAGTATCACTGTACGGAAATGCTTTTACTTAGCCGTTCAATCGCTTCCGGAATTTTCTCGTGTGAAATTCCGGAATAATTTATTATAACTGTGTGAGCAGGTGCTTCATCTGCGTCACTGTAATACTGCGAAAGGCACGATATTCTTATGCCACTTTGCGCTGCTTTTTTTATAAGTTCTTCATCGCTTACAGAGGATTTTGTCTGCAGCAGAAAATGAAGTCCTGAATTTTCTTCTTTTATTACAGAAATATTTGCCAAGCTGCTTTTTTTTATGCATTCAATCAAAATATCCCGCTCTTTGCGGTAATAATTTCGCATTCTGTTTATATGCTTTTCAAAATACCCTCTTTTAATAAATTCAGCAAGCGTATATTGCTCAAAATTCGACACAGTGCAAGAGTAAAAACCGAGCTTTGAATTAAATTGGTTTAAAAGTGTACGTGGGAGAACCATATAGCTTATTCGTATTGTCGAAGCAAGACTTTTCGTAAATGTGTTCATATATATAACCCTGTCATTTACGTCCATTCCAAACAGCGCAGGTACAGGTTTTCCGGAAAATCTGAATTCGCTGTCGTAATCATCTTCAATTATGTATCTTCCCTCTTTCTCCGATGCCCAGCTCAAAATCTCATACCGTCTGTCTGCCGGCATAATTATTCCGGTCGGAAAATGATGTGACGGAGAAATGTGAACAACATCTGCCCCCCTACGCGCTATTTCTTTTGCCAATACTCCTTTTCCGTCCATCGGAATGTGAATACATTCCGTATTATGGCTTCTGTACACATTATACAGCTTTCTGTACCCCGGATTTTCAAGCGCATATACTTTACCGTACCCCAAAAGCTGAATTATCAGGCTGTAAAGATACTCTGTTCCTGCACCGACTATGATTTGAGAAGCTTCCACATTTATTCCACGAAACTGTCTCAAATGCTCTGAAATCGCCTCTCTGAGTTTCAAAACACCTCCCACCGGCGCAGATACAAGAAGTTCCTCGCTCCAGGTCGAAATCACATCACGCATAATCCTTGCCCATATTGTGAAAGGAAAATGCTTTGAGTTCGCTCTGTTTGTGACAAAATCTGCAAAATAGCGTGTACCATCA
>JAFTXL010000166.1 GCA_017464985.1 Clostridia bacterium
AAAAACGATGAACTTAAAGGTGTAAGTTTAGCAAGAAAACGCCGTATGTGTCAGTATGACTGTGAATTCATGGCTAATGTGTTATTATCTATCCGTTAGCTTTCATGCGTTTGTCCTGGGGCATACACAGCCAGCTCGGCAAATTTATGTGCAATTTCATGTTCAAATTGCCGTATCTCTCACCTGGCATACCCTTGTAAGAAAATCCAATCTAATATATACTTTACGAAGCATATAACATTGAAGAAAAGGAGTCCGATTATGAAAAAAATACTCATGCTTATATCAAACGGATTTGAAGAAGTCGAAGCACTGACAGCAGTTGACCTTCTGCGCCGCGCGGGAATTACTGTCGACATGTGCAGCATCACGGGTGAGAAAACTCTATACGGTTCCCATGACATAAAAATTATTGCGGATTGTCTTATAGAAGATATAAAAAACGCAGAGAAAGCTGTTTCCGTCTATGACGGAATTGTTCTTCCGGGCGGCATGCCTAATTCAACCAATTTGCGTGACGATGAAAGAGTTCTTTCTTATATAAAGGCTTTTGCTGCAGCAGGAAAAATTACAGCTGCTATATGCGCAGCACCGATAGCACTTGAGCGTGCAGGCCTGCTCGACGGCATAGAGGCGACCTCTTATCCCGATTGTCTTGACGAAACAAGATGCCTCTACTGTAACGACATAAAAACAGTTGTAAGCAATAACATTGTCACAAGCCGCGGAGTCGGCACCGCAATAGATTTTGCTCTGGCCCTTATAGGAAAAATTGATACATCAGAAAAAGCAGATACAGTTGCAAAAGCAATTCTATATAAGAAATAAAGCATAAGAAACAAAAAGTTATTTACGAAAGAATCGGATAATATGAGCGGTGTCGGAATTATATTTATTGCGCTGACAGTTTTGCTTGCGGCATATGCGTTGTTATTCAGGGTATGCGTAAACTCTTGGGCAAAAATCCCGAAAATACAGATGAAGAAAATTTGGTTCCAGTTAAGGAGAACTGAGAAATCACGTTTGCCTGACCCAGTAACACAGTGCCCGGCTAGTGCCAAGCTCAAGCTTTTTAGCCAAAATCGGCCGCCCTTGTCCTCTGTGAGAACAAGGGCGGCCTTATCATATATAAACAAATTTTCTGATTATATAGTTTTATTTTCATCAATCATCAATCGATTTATCAGTTGCTCTTGCATAAATCGCTTCAACTTCTGCAGAAGGTTTCTTGTCAATGAGCGAAACTACAATCGCTACAAGAAGGCCTGCCGCAAAGCCGGGCAGCAATTCGTAAATTCCCGTGCTTTCATTCAAATAAAGAAGCCATACAACATCTACAACAGCACCGCCAATGATTCCGGCAAGCGCACCCTTATATGTAAATCGTTTCCAGAAAAGCGAAAGGATTATAACCGGGCCAAAAGCCGAGCCGAAGCCACCCCATGCATTTCCTACCATGTCCATGATAGCCTGAGCGCCTTTGCCTTTACTGCTCGCAATAAAGTAAGCAACAACAGTAACAATTACAACAACAGCTCTGCCAATCCACAGAATCTCTTTATCAGAAGCATTTTTACGGAAGACAGGCTTGTATATGTCACTTGTAAAAGAAGATGACGCAACAAGAAGCTGTGAGTCCGCAGTAGACATTGACGCCGCAATAATCGCTGCCATAAGTATTCCGCTGACTGCCGCCGGGAAAAGATCACGCGCAAGTTCAATAAATATCATCTCCTGCTGACCGTTCACGAGAAGTTCCTCACCTACCAGCATACGACCGAAGTATGCAATCAAAATTGTCGCAGAAAGCGTGATAACTACCCAAACAACAGCAACAATCGCAGATTTCTTAACCATACTCGGCTTTTCAATCGACATAAATCTAACTAGTATATGGGGCATTCCAAAATATCCGAGACCCCATGAAAGTCCTGAAATAATATCTTTTGCGTCCGCCTCAAAAAAACTTTGCACAAATTCATATTCTGTTCCGTCCTTGGCATTTACAAAAACTGTTGAAAGCGCGGAAGTGTCAAGATCTTTGAAGAACAAAATAGCTATCGGCACCGCCAAAAGAGCCACAAGCATAAGCATTCCCTGAAAAAAGTCCGTCCAACATACAGCTTTAAATCCTCCGAGAAAAGTATACAAAAGAAGAATTGCTACGAATATAAGCATTGCAACATTTGTGCTGAGCTGAGGGAATATTGTTGTAAAAACAGAAGTTCCCGCAACAAAACTCGATGCAACATATATTGTGAAAAACACAAGAAAAATAACGGCGCAGATAATTTTCAGTGCAGGATTCTTTGATGCAAATCTGTTTGACAGATACTGCGGAAGTGTTATTGCATCATCCGCAGCTGCTGAAAAACAACGAAGCCTCTTTGCAACAAGAATCCAGTTTGCCGCAGTACCGAGTGCAAATCCTATACCTGTCCACGCCTGACCAAAACAGAATGCCATGATACTTCCGGGAAGACCCATTAAAAGCCATGCACTCATATCAGAAGCCTGTGCGCTCATTGCTGTAACCCATGGACCCATTGAACGGCCGCCTAAGAAATAATCTTTTTCTCCGGAGTCTTTTGACTTAAAGAAAAAGAATATACCTATTCCGAGCATAGCAGCAAAATAAAACATAAACATCAGTAATTCAAAATTCATAAATAATGCTACCTCTCCTGTTAATAATTATGAAACAAATACAATTATATCATCTTTAAACCGCAAACGCCTCAACAGAAAACTTCTCTTGCTCCGTTTCCTATCTCACAAACATAAAACAATGCTTCATTGCCTGTCGCTTCGTTATATTTCTTTCCTACAACGGATTTAAACTCTTCAATATGATCTTTATTTACAATATTTACAGTACATCCGCCGAAACCGCCGCCTGTCATTCTGCTTCCTATGCAGTAATCAAGTCCCTGCGCCGCATCGTACATCACGTCGAGCTCATCACCTGTCGCTTCGTAAAGATATCTTATTGACTGATTAGCTTCTCTCATTATCTCTCCGAACTTAACAAGATCACCTTTCTGCAAAGTCTCAACGGCAACCTTTACACGTTCATTTTCAGAAATTACATGTGCAACACGCTTTGCAATAATTTCATCTTTTATATAATGTTTCAATACATTAAAGTCATCAACAGTATAACTGCACAAGTCTTTTTTAACATCAGACGGAGCGCAGCCCTCGCTTACCTCTGCCGCCTGCATTATTTTCAGACCCGCTTCGACTTCAGCTCTTCTTTCATTGTACTTTGACTCGCCGAGTTTGTGCTTCTTATTAGTATTCGCAAGAACTAAAAGGTTGTCCCCCAACGAAACAGGAACATATTTGTAGTCAAGATCAGCGCAGTTCAGAAGAATCGCATGATTCTCTTTTCCCATCCCCGAAGCAAACTGATCCATAATACCGCAGTTCACTCCGCAGAATTTATTTTCCGCACGTTGACCAATAAGATAAAGCTCTATATTGTTTTTACCACAATTAAATATAGAAGAAAGCGCAATTCCGGTTGCGAGTTCTATAGATGCTGATGAGGAAAGTCCGCTGCCAAAAGGAACAGTAACCATATAAAGCATATCAAGACCGCCGAGCTTGCACCCGTCTGCCATCAATTCTTTTGCAACTCCTGCCTGATAATTTCCCCACGAAAGGGTCTGTGCCTCATCTATATTATCAAGATCTGCTTCATATATTCCGTCAAGTGTAGTGGCCGCCATGCGTAATTTTCTCGTTCCGTTAGGTCTTGCCGCAACCAGAGTATCCAAAGTGAGCGCAGCAGGAAATACAAATCCTCCGCAATAGTCAATATGCTCGCCAATCAGATTAACACGACCGGGAGCGGCAAAGTACCTGAGACCGTCTGTATTTCCGAAAACAGCTTCAAAACGTGATGTTATTTCTTTAATTCTTTTCTGCATAATGCATTTCTCCTTAAACGTGCTTACTTGAAT
>JAFTXL010000167.1 GCA_017464985.1 Clostridia bacterium
CGTCATACACCTTTCTTCAACAACTACAGACCTCAGTTCTTCTTCAGAACAACTGACGTTACAGGTGTTATCAATCTTCCCGAAGGCACAGAAATGTGCATGCCCGGAGATAACGTTGTTATGAGCGTTGAGCTCATCGCTCCTATCGCTATCGAGCCCGGTCTCCGTTTCGCTATCCGTGAAGGTGGTAGAACAGTTGGTTCAGGTGTTGTATCTGAAATCATTAAATAATTTAGCCCAACGGCTGAATATACAATGAGTCCCTGCACATAAGTGCAGGGACTTTTTATATGACGAAAACTACGGAATAGTTGAAGCAGTAAAAAAATCAGGTACATGGAAAACAAAGCCGCCGTTATCTGATTTTTTCTTTTTTGTCAGAATATTTTTTTGTTTTTTGTTGATAAATAATGTCTGCTGTGATATAATATATGTGCTAAACAATAAATTCAACATAAAAAAGGATGAACTCTATATTTTTGTATAGGGCTTTTTTCCTGTACATTTGCAACCAAAGTTTGGATTTGATAAAAATGCAAATTCCGTCTTTGGCTGCAAGAGTTTATCCTCTTCTGTTGAATATTGTTTAGCGACTATCGGAGTTTGCGTTTTTTATGCGTCTGCTTCGGTAGGCGCATTTTTTAATTTTTATAAGGGGAAGATGGATATGAATATGATATATAAAAGTGATGAACAGGCAGATCTTGAAAAACTGTTGTATGATACCGCCGCCCTGCTTCGTTCTCTGGACTGCTTTTATAAAGCGTTTGTCGATGACAGTGCGGTGTACAACCCCGAATATACTATTACGCTCGATACCATGAACCGATTCGGACATTGTATCATGGAGCAAATTGAAGCAATGGAAGCAAAGCTGATGTACACTTGATATACGCTTCTCAAGGGCAGGTGTCAATGGCTAAGGAATATCGCCGTCAAGTAGTGCGCTATTTTTATAAACGACTTTGTTGTAGACAATCCTCTTTGATTTTATTATAGCCGAAAGAGAATAAACCGAACCCGCCTTAAACAGCGTAATTTCGGTATCTTTCAGTTTGTCGGTTTTGACAGGCGAGACAGCCCGCCTGCAACCTGTCACACTAGTGTCAGTTGCTTAAAAAGTGTAATTACCGTATTACAAACATCTTCAAAAGTGATTTCTGAAGCATATTCAAAATCTTTTCTGTACTTCGTCCAAAAGCCTTGCATTTGTTCGCTGATTAACACATTGGCTATGACTTTTTCGTAGTTCTTCATAACATCGAAAGAGCCTCTTTTGCTTGCTGTCTGCCGGAGTGCCTGTGAAAGTATCTCCATATTACACTCGCTACCACGCAAAGTATAAAGGATATGTATGTCGTAAAAATCTCTTGGTCTTGTGTTTGCTATACCTCTTGAAATAACTGTTTCCAATTTTTCTGCAATTACTGTTTCAAGGTTGTATGCTAATATGCTGATGTTACGGTCATCAAAAAGAAGTTTGAAAGTGTAGGAAATTTCTCTCGGTGTGATTTTGTCGCCTGTTGTAACATCAACAGCAAGCGGAACGGAAAGCGGTGGATAGAGTGCTTTGAGGTGTACTCGATAGCCCGGATATTCGTCGCCCTCACGGATTTCTCCTATATTGCAGATTTCAAAAGTTACATCATCTTCAACCTGTATAGCGCAAACACCGTTAAATATCTTTTGCAGATTTTCTTCGTTTAGGTCAAAGCCTTTTATTGTGGTGTCCAAGTCCATTGTAGCTCTTGTATCAAGTCCGACGATGGCGGATATAAGAAAACCGCCTTTTAAGATAAAATTGTTTTTGTATTCAGAGAGTGATATGCGTTCAAGTAATCTTTCAAGCATATAGTTCTGCATAATAAGCTGTGCGGATATATTATTTTCTATAGCCTTGTTTTTGATAAATGCTTTAAGCTGCATCGCATTTTTTGTAATCACAGCAACACCTCCATATAGTTTAGTATTTTTTTCTTTACCTTTAACCAGTCAGCATACTCAAACAGTAAATTGAGATTTTTTTCTTTGCTTTGTGCATATTTTTTCATAGCCATATTTACAATTTGAACATCACATGTATTGTTTCCTTTTACAACATCACACAGCGTTTTTTCAATATTGTAAATTATTATATCGTTTCCACAAGGAGATTTAGCTTGTGTAACCCCTAAATTATAAACATTTGCCACAGCATATCTGTCAATTACATTTTCAGTTTTGAGAGAGGAAGAATGATATCCGTAATTAAATGTCATAGTATATTTTGCCGGAGCTCTGTCGGAATATCCGTGTATATACAACGCTGTTTCGTGTGAAAATATCCCTTTTGAATATTTACACTGCAAAATATACATTTCATCTTCAAAAGCATTACTACTGACATAAATTCCTCTGCTGACAAATTGCAGTTCGCCACTTTCTGTCAGATGTTTCAAATATAATCTCGGTATGCCTTCTTTCGTGAGCATTGCAGAGGTAACAACACCGTTATGCTCGTCCATAATTTTTTTGATTTTTTCAATATGTGTCATTCTAAACACCACCTTATACAATTACACTACATATTATAGCATAGTTTAGTGTATTTGTATATAGTTTTTCTAAAAAATTGAAATTTTGTTGCGTTGTATTTACTTTAGCAAACGGAACGACACACAGGTCGTTCCGTACAATGATATTGCAAAATCTACAGAATCTGATACTCTCACATATAGCCATCGAAGTACTATTCGAACTCCGATTTTAAGATACAAAAATTCCCGTGAACTTCACCAAAATACTCGATAATCCGACAGGATTACCTGCTCTTTCGGCTTTGCAGGATAGGAATATTGAAAACAGAAAGCCGAGTTTTCCGTACTTGGAAAACTCGGCTTTTTACAAGGCTTCTCCTTGAGGAGCACCCCAGGGTGTCCTCTCTTGCCCGATGGGCAATTAACCTTAAATCTGTCGAGCACAGCGAGACTGATGAGGTGTAGGATGCGAATGCATCCGTCAGCCTTTAACACCTCATCC
>JAFTXL010000001.1 GCA_017464985.1 Clostridia bacterium
CGGAAAAGAGATTTGTCTTTTGTCTAACGATCATACAAAGCTTGTTCAGTATAATGCGGAGACACAAGAACAGATGATACTCTATGACGGAGAAGAGATTTTGATGACGGGTAAACTTGGGGACAGGCTTTTGATTGTAAATGTAAAAGGGGAATATTTCAGTATAGAAACGGATACGAAGGATTTAAGCAAACTGCAGTTTAATTATTTGTCTATGGAAGAGGATTGTGAACAATAAAGGTTAGCAGGAGGATGCTTATGAATACTACGGAAAGCCATTATCACCAACTGCAACCGGGTGTACTGTTGAATAAAAAATATCGTGTGGAAAAAGTACTCGGGGAAGGCGGATTCGGTATTACCTATTTGGCAGTGGATACCGTATTGGAACTTACAGTTGCCATAAAAGAATATTATCTTGCCGGATATGTGACCAGAGAAGTAGGAACCGGTAATACGGTTATGCCGTTCAGTGGTGAAAAGAAAGACATTTTCGAAGAAGGAAAGCGGAAATTTATAAAAGAAGCCAGAAGTTTGGGTAAGTTGGCGGGACAAAAGGGAATTGTTGCCGTACGGGACTATTTTGAAGAGAATAATACGGCATATATTGTAATGGAATATTTAGACGGCATCACACTGAAAGCTTATTTGAAGCAAGTAGGCGGCAAATTGTCCGTAGAAGATACGTTGGAACTTGTAAAACCTGTTATACGTTCTTTGATTGAAGTCCATAAGCAGGGACTTATTCATAGGGATATCAGTCCGGATAATATTATGGTTATGCCGGGGAATACAGTGAAACTGTTGGACTTTGGCGCGGCAAGGGAAGTAAGCGTAAACGGAGAAAAGAGTTTGTCGGTATTGCTTAAGCCGGGCTACGCTCCGGAAGAACAGTACCGTACCAGAGGAGAACAGGGGCCCTGGAGCGATATATATGCCCTTTGTGCAACGGTATACCGCTGTATCACAGGGAGTGTACCTGCTGAAGCAATGGAGCGAATCAGAAATGATGTTTTGAAACCGCCTTCCGCAATGGGAATTGCGATAAACAGGGATAAAGAGCGCATTCTTATGCAGGGAATTGCTCTTTTTAAAGAAAAGAGGATTCAAAGTGCGGAAGAACTGTATGAAGGCTGGTACGGTGCATTGGATGCAGAAACCGGCGTGGTCTCAGAGATATCGGGAAAGCGAAGTACAAAATTAAAAAGGCGCAAGAGAAAGGAAAAAGTGCAAACTACGCTTACCATTGGGGCGGTAGCAGTAGGTGTACTTGCAATAGGACTGTTTCTGTTACTTGGTAAGAAAGCGGATATTGCGGAGATGCCCGGAGATATGACATATTCGTCTGCAATCGTGGCAACCCGGGGAGATAAAATATTTGTAAGGCAGCAAAACGGACTGTTATGGGGCTTTGCCAACAGCGAAAGAGGCATACAGCAAGCGAGTACGCTGTTTTCTGATGTTAATGTAGGAGATGTCATGCTTGGAGAGGATGACAAGATTTATATGGTTTTCCCGGGCGTTGGATTGATATGTTTCGATATAAACGGCAATGGAGGAATAGAGTATCTGGTAAATGATGCGGTAGAGAATACTTTTTTAATGACACAGGATGCCATTTTCTATGTAAAAGAAAGCGACAGCTATTTGTATAAATATTCTTTTGAGCAGAAAAAGGAAAAGCTGGTTTTGGACGTCTCTGTAGGAGCCGATGCATTTACCATTTATGAGAATGTATTATGGTATTACACCAAGGACGGTGGAAACGGAGATGGAATATATACGCTGAACCTGGAAAATAACAAGATAAAATATATGAAAGAAAGTAAACTTCTTAGAGAAATATGCTGCTTACGAAGCGGGAGCAAAACCATTTATGCAGTGGATGAAAACGGAACACTCTATACGCTTCATGCAGGGGATTACAGCATAATGGAAGAGGTTGACTGTAATATTAATACGGCGATAGACATTCTGCCGGTGGAAAAAGCCGGAGCCCAAGGTATTTATTATGTGGAAAGGGACGGAAATAAAATCTGCTTTTACGACAGGATTAATCAAATGACAGAGACAACGATTACGGCAGAAAAAGAAATTCTCTATATGGATTATGTAGATGAGAGATTGTTTTTCGTATTGTCAGACGGAAGTTTTTCCTTTATAACGCAAAAGGGTGCAGTCAGACAATTTAGTGATGGCATAAACTATTTTGATTAAGAGGGTTTTCATATGAAAAGAAAAATATTATATTTGATGCTTGTGTTTCTTTGTTTTATGACAGCATGTGGCGGAAAGGCTAAAAAAGATACTGAGACGATGTCTGCAAGTAATATAATCGAAGGAACATATATTGTCAGGGCCGCAGAGCGGGAGGATGCTTTCGCGGAGGAAACGGGAGTGCAGGAAACAATCAGTTCGGAAGAAACTATGGCTGTGGAACCGGAAGAAACTTTGACGCAAGAGACGGTCAGTGAACCGGAAGAGGCAACCCCTGCCCCAACAAAGCCTGAGGAGGAAGAAGAGGTTGTAGCGGATTTGCCCAAAGAGCCTGATGAAAAAAAAGAGCAGACAGAAAACAGCGGTGGGAACACAACAACTACGCCCTCAGCGCCCGTTCAGGAGGCACCGTCTGTTCCCGGTCAGCCGGTCCATACATGTAGTTACAGCGGTACAGTAACTACGGCTGCAACATGTACAGCAGCAGGAACAAAGACATATACCTGTAGTTGCGGAAACAGCTATACGGAAAGTATACCTGCGACCGGACACCATTACATAAATGATTCTACCTTGCCGGCCACATGTGAATATGCAGGAGAAAAGTATTTTATCTGTGATGTTTGTTGGAATGATTCATATGTAGAGACAATACCGCAGTTATCCCATACATATGGAGAATATGTTACAACTGTTCCGGAAACATGTGAGACAGCAGGTGAGATGGCAGCAACATGTACGATGTGTAATACTGCAAGAGAAACAGCTGTTATTCCGGCAAGAGGACATTCCTGGAGCACCAGTACATATACATTGAATGGAGTAAAGATTACAGAAGTGAAATGCAGTTGGTACGGTTGCGGTGCGGTACAGTCACGTACGGAAGAACCAATTGAATAGTAAGATATCGCATATAAAAAAGCTCGTTGCAAATATTTGCAACGAGCTTTTTTTATATACAGGTATTATAGAAATGCAATAACCGCAAGTACAATACCGATTACTTCGTAAATCCAAATCAGGGTACTGATGATACCTGTAATAAGACCTACAACAGGAATAGCACCGATAAAGCCCAACAGTACGCCAAGTACGGCAGCAATTACAACGTATAATACGATGGCAATAATAAGGCTGACGATATCGCCCTTTTTCACTTTGTTGCTAAGGGGAAAATAAGGTGTTAACTTGTTCATTGGTTTGTTCCTCCTTTGTATTTTTTTATTAGTATACCATAAAATTACAAAATGTGGAATAAGAATATACACATGATGATATAACGAGTAAAAATATATTAAAAAACAATAAAATTTAGTGTAATGGGTTGTGGAAGAACATAAAATATGTTACCATTTGAGCAGCATACGAATATTTGAGTTCTTTCATCTGTCTATAACATATCTGATATTCTGATTTCAGAACACAATCAATCTATGCTTTTCACTATTAATATGTCGGGCAGGATTGATTCAAAAATATATTTGACATTCCTGCAAAATAAGGAGGAATGTTTATGAGAAGACTAAAAGCACTATTTAAAGCAAAAAGAGCAAACAGAAAGTACAAGGATTTGCTGTTTAAGTATGTTTTCAAAGATAAAAAGTCATTGTTATTGCTGTACAATGTCTTAAATGATTCAAATTATACGGATGAAAGTGAACTGGAAATTACTACGATTGAAAATGCAATCTATATGACTTATAAGAATGATGTATCATTTTTGCTTTCCAATACATTAGTGATTTATGAACATCAATCCAGTTTTAATCCCAATATGCCTGTAAGAGGGTTAATATATTATGCAGACCGATACGAGTCATTTATACGCAGACACCACTTAAATATATATGGAAGCAAACTGGTAAATCTGCCGACACCACAGTATATTATTTTTTATAATGGCGCGGAAGAAAAACCGGATTGTATGAAATTGAGACTTTCAGACGCTTTCATGGGGCAGGAAGAAGAACCTGCATTGGAAGTGGTAGCGACTATGCTGAATATCAATTACGGTCACAATATGGAATTGCTGAATAAATGTAAGCCGCTTATGGAGTATGCGCAGTTTATTGAGCAGGTGAGAATATTTCAACGTAAATTCAAGGATTGGGAAAAGGCAATAGAACATGCCATTGATTATTGTATAGCACATAACATTATGGCGGATGTGTTGTGTGAAAACAGGGGAGGTGTTGAAAAGATGTTGTTGACA
>JAFTXL010000168.1 GCA_017464985.1 Clostridia bacterium
AACGGAACCGATAAAGTTTTGGCGGTAGGAGAAGAAGCAAGGCGTATGCTAGGCCGTACTCCTGGTGATGTTTCGATTGTCAGGCCTATTCAGAACGGTGTCATATCCAGATATACTACTACAAAGAGTATGCTTGAGTATTTTATGGATAAAGCAATCAGAAATCCTTTAAAGAGGTTAGTTAAGCCTGATGTTATTATTTGTATACCAAGTAAAACTACGGGCGTAGAAAAGAGAGCGGTTGAGAAAACCGCGCGTGACGCAGGAGCAGGCAGAATCTTTTTGGTTGAAGAACCTCTTGCGGCAGCTGTAGGCGCAGGTATAGACATTTCAAAGCCGTCCGGAAATCTGATTGTTGATGTAGGCGGCGGAACTACGGATATAGCTGTTATTTCATATGAAGGCATAGTGTCCAGCAGAAGCGTAAAGGTTGCGGGAGATACCTTTGATGAAGTGATAAAGAATTATATTAAAAAGAAATACAGTATGCTTATAGGAGACAGGACTGCTGAGTTTGTTAAAATTGAAGCAGGATGTATGTACAGAAACTCACGTAAAGATTCTGTTGAAATACAGGGCAGCGACATACAGAGCGGACTTCCCAGAGAGGTCATGATTACTTCTGACGAGTTGGTAGAACCTTTGGTTGAAGCTGCGTTGCCTATTCTTGATGCAGTGAAAGAAGTTTTGGAGGAGACTCCTCCGGAGCTCGCGGCGGATATATTTAGCAGGGGTATTATTATGACAGGTGGAGGAAGCCTTGTGGGTGGATTTGACGAATTGCTTCGTACAGGTCTCGGTATAGATGCCACGGTTGCGGATGATGCGCAGACGTGTGTTGTGAACGGTTCTTTGAAAATATTACGTTCTATGAGTGACGCCCAGAAAAATGCATTAAGCCGTGCGTAATATGTTTGAAATTTAACTTGCAGTCAGAAGGATTGTAAAGTGCATGGAATAAATTGGTAAGCCTTCTAACTTGTGCGTTTGTATTGCATGGTCGGGAGGCTTTTGTCAAGCTTAAGATAAAAGCAGTTTGATATACTGTATAGATAGAAGGTGTTGTGTATGCAAATTGTAATATTAACGGCACTTGGTGTAGGCGGAGCTTCCGTAATAGGTGCAATTTTTGGATTCTTATTTAAAAAGATTTCTCATAGGTTTAGTGATATTGTTTTGTCTTTTGCGGCAGGTGTCATGCTTGCTGCGTCCGTTATCGGTTTGATTCTCCCGTCGCTTGAGTATGGAGGAGAATTTTCAATAATTGCTGCTGTGGCAGGTATATTTTTGGGTGCGTTGTGTGTGAATTTGATTGATAAACTTGTCCCTCATTTGCACCGTCTCACCGGTGTGGATCAGGAGACTCATCCGGGAAAGACAGAACAGCTTAATAAAGTGCTGCTTTTTGTAATAGCGATAGCTATTCATAATTTGCCGGAGGGTATTGCAGCCGGTGTGAGTTTCGGTACCGGAGATACAGCTGCTGCTCTGACTGTTTCGGGAGGCATAGCACTTCAGAACATTCCGGAGGGTATGGTTATTATCGGGCCGATGCTTGCTGCGGGAATGAGCAGGAAAAGAACGTTTATTGCTGCTATGATTACGGGAGTGATTGAAGTTGTGGGTACAATGCTCGGTTATTTTGCAGTCAGTATTTCAACAGCAATTCTGCCGTTTGCTCTTGCGTTTGCGGGAGGTACAATGCTCTATGTGATAAGTGATGAAATGATACCTGAGACTCATGCCCACGGAGACGAACGCGGTGCTACGTACGCATTACTTGTGGGATTATGTGTAATGCTTGTGTTTGATGTGCTCCTCGGGTAAGATATTTGATGAACTTAAAAGGCGTCCATGCGGCGCCTTTTATTTATGCTGTCTTTTCTCCATTTTTTTCCAGTTGATAAATCCGTATAGGTCATTGATAAGAAATGTCACAAAACAGATGGTTACAGATATGTACGAAATATCTGTAATCGATGCAAGCCCCCATAGAACAATCAAAATTATGTCGTTTGCGGCATATGCGAGAGCAAAATACGGACTTCTTCTGAATGTCAGATAAACTGCGATAAAGCTTGTGGTTACAGAAAGCGTACTCGGTATAATGTTTGCGGTGCGGAATAATTCCAAAATGAAATAAAAAATCAATGTAACAATTGCTGACAGAATAAACATAAATCTTATTTCTCTTGCTTTTAGCCGGTTGACTGTTACTTCTGCTTTGTTTCCGTTATACGGATTACGCAGCCATGAAATAAGGGCAAACAGCGCCATTGGAGCAGTCATTCCCAGATACGTTATCATTTCTCCGTAATATGAGAAGCTGAAAGAAATAATGCCGTAAAGCACACTGAATATTATCATTAAAAACTGACCAAACGGATTTCCTTTTGCGTTAAAAATGAGTGAGGTTGCGCCAATAAGGGATGCTGCCAGTGGCATATAATTTACTCTGTCGAAAATAATAAAAGAAATGACAATTAAAAATACCGAAGAACACCATAAAGTGAGTTCTTCTTTTGAGAAATATTCAGAAAGATTTTTGATTTTATTCATAATAATTTTTTCCGTATCTAAAAAAATAAGCATTCATTATACATCTTCAAAGACCTAACGATGTATAAACGAATGCTGATGCATTTCACTACCCGGTGGCAGTACAATTATGTTTAGTTTTATTTTTATTCTGTTAAAAACTTAGCAATCTGATTTACGGTTCCTGCTCCTAAAAGAAGAATAATGTCATCAGACTTTACATTTTCTTTCAGATATTTTGCGATATCTTCAAATTTCGAAATATATGTTGCATCTATTCCGTTTGCACGGAATTTCTCGGTCAGCATCTTTGAAGATATTTTATCCGTAAACGGTTCTCTTGCAGCGTAAATGTCTGTGCATACGACATGGTCGCTTTGTTTGAATACTTCACAAAATTCATCTTGAAAAGACATGGCTCTGGAGTATGTATGAGGTTGGAATACACTCCATATTTTACCTTTGGAGGATATGTGCGCGGAATCCAGAGTTGCTTTTATTTCTGTGGGGTGGTGAGCGTAATCGTCAACAATACATGCTCCGTTTACCTTTCCGACTATTTCAAAACGTCTGCCTGCGCCTTCAAAGTTTTCTAAACCCTTTGCGATACCTTCTGCAGGGCAGCCTGCAATGTCTGAGGCAGCTGCTGCGGCAAGTGAATTTAGTATGTTATGAGTTACCGGTACATGGA
>JAFTXL010000169.1 GCA_017464985.1 Clostridia bacterium
ATATAGAAAAAGATTCATCGCAGACAGGTTTTTTCTGTATAGCGGAGGATAAGTCAGAGGTGTGCGTATATAATATTGACCAGAATAATATATGCGATAAGATGTACACTCTTAATGACTTTAATTATATATGGGTCGATTCCAACAGCGGAAGTTTTTATACTGTTATCAATTTGTCCGGCCGTGTTGTGGACTTATCTGATTATTATATACTTGTGCGAGATTACTCGCCCAATCTCGCGACGAGAGTAGTAATAAACTGCTATGAGGCAGAAGAAGTACTTTTGAAAAATACTGCACTTACCGGAACTCTTGTAGCTCCGAATGCTCATGTGACATATGAAAATACTGTTGTGAACGGACAGGTATATGCGCTCAGTTCGTCGGGCTCAAGAAGTGAATATAATGATATAGCATTCACAGGATATAACCAGGTTCTGACGTATACAAGCACGGTTGAGTTTGAAAATGAAGCTGCAAGAGCTGCCGCTGTTTCATGGCTGAAAACGAATTATTCGCTTCTGTATTCTGATTACAGTGAAAGTTTTGTTCCCGGCGAGGTAGATCTTTTGCGTATAACTGATCTTAATCTGGACGGTGTCACAGCGAATGATCTCGGCCGTGACCTTTCGTACATGAAAAATCTGACATATTTTACATGCACGAATTCAACTGTGGGCGCAATTGATCTTACAGGACTTGAAAAAATAATAGAAGTTGATCTTTCCGGAACATCAGCTACTGAAGTGAATTTAAGCAGTCAGAAGAATTTAATTAAGCTTACGATGAATAAAACTTCCGTCAGTGATATAGACGTATCTGCATGTACGAAACTGGCAAGTATCAGCTATGAGGGAAGTTCTGTTGAAACTGTAAAATACCCTGAAAATTCACAGATTATATATATAAACTGTTCAGATACGGATTTCAGAGGTTTCACGGACGAAAATATAAGCGCGCTTTCATCGCTTTTGTATCTTGAAGCAGAGAATAATCCGAACTTAGGAAGTATAGACCTTTCTCGTTTCCCGTTGCTTAAGAAAGTTAACCTTACAAATTGCGGTTTAGGAAGCATAAGCTTTGCGGGCTGCAATGAGCTGTACTACGCAAAGTGCAGCAGCAACGGATTTACCGAAGTGGATCTTTCAAATTCTGCTGTACTGACTTACTTTGAAGCATACAGCAGTGTGCTTAAGACTGTGTATGTGACAGGTAAGCATAAGGAGGATTTTGCTGCTGTTTATGTTTATGATACGGTACAGGTCACAGGATGGGTTGAGGATCCGCCTGAGGCGCAGAACGGCGGCGAGGACAGTCAGACCGAGTCTGCAAACCAGACAGGTACTTGACATAAATTATGTAGGTGGTAAAATACTATTAGTGAATACAGATTAACGGAGGTGTTTATAGATGGCTTATGTTATTAATGATGATTGTATCGCATGCGGAGCATGTGCAGGCGAATGTCCTGTAGAGTGCATTACAGAAGGCGATGGCAAATATGTTATAGATGCTGATGCTTGTGTTGAGTGTGGCTCATGCGCAGGTGTTTGTCCTGTAGGAGCGCCTGTTCAGGGTTAATGCATTGATATTTTATTATTTACTTAAATGAGAGCATCTCTATTTTGCGGCAGTTAATTGTTCACAAAACAGAGATGTTTTTATTTTAACTTAGATTATATAATTTTGGATAAATTTTATGAAAGAAATACTCATTGATGAGAATGAGCAGATTGACGATTTGCTTTGCGATGGACTCAGAATTATTCAGAGAAAGGGCGTTTTTAGATACGGAACGGACGCTGTCCTTTTAGCTAACAGCGCAGTGATTCCGGACGGCGGCGGTGTACTGGATATCGGTACAGGCACAGGCATTATTCCTATTCTCCTAAGCGCGAAGAGCCGCGCCGCGCATCTGACGGGGCTTGAGATACAGCCGCATATGGCAGAAATGGCAAGACGCAGCGTAAAGCTTAATTCTCTTGAAGATAAAATAGATATTGTATGCGGTGACATTTGCGATGCAGAAAAGTATTTTAAAAAAGGATCATTTGACGCGATTGTCACAAATCCTCCGTACAAAAGGGCGGGATGTGGATTGAAAAATGAAAATGACAGTAAAACCGCAGCCCGCCATGAAATACACGGCACGCTTGATGATTTTATCAGAGTATCATCGGTTCTACTGAAAAATTACGGACATTTCAACATGATATGCCGTCCTGACAGACTGTGCGATACGTTTGAATCTTTGAGAAAATATAAGATCGAGCCGAAAGAACTCACATTCGTACATTCTTCGGTACAGAAGCCGCCGGTCATGTTTTTGTTGCATGCGGTTAAAGGCGGCGGAAAAAATCTTGTTGTTACAGCGCCCGTATTGCTGTAACGCCGGGTGCGCATACAGCGGACTTACGGTAATCACGGCAATCGCGTGCGGAAAAGTCTGCAACACCGAATATGATATTTTCTGCTGCGTGGTCTATAGTGTGATTTTAAATTGTGAGATCGGGTGCCTTGTACGTCCCCGGTGGTTAAAACTAACTAAACGAAACAAATGCTATATGAAAGGAATTTTTTATGCTGTACATAGTTGCGACTCCTATAGGTAATCTTGGTGATATCACTTTAAGAGCTTTAGAAACACTCAAATCGGTTGATTTGATTGCGGCTGAAGATACCCGCCACACAGCAAAGCTTTTGAGTTTTTATGATATAAAAAAGCCGCTTGTAAGTTACTATGAGCATAATAAAATGACGCGCGGTCCTAAACTCATAGAAAAGCTTCTTGCAGGAGAAAACATTGCGCTCGTATCAGATGCCGGCACGCCGGGTATTTCTGACCCCGGAGAGGATTTAGTACGGCTTGCGATAGAAAACGGAATAGAGGTTACAATGCTTCCCGGCGCTGTTGCAGGCATTATGGGACTTGTGCTGTCGGGGCTTCCCACCGGAAAATTTGTTTTTGAAGGCTTTTTGCCTGAGGATAAAAAGAAACGCGCTGAGCGTATGGAGCGTATTAAATACGAAGAGCGTACTCTTATCCTGTATGAGTCTCCGTACAATATTATAAGAACGCTGAAGGATATTGCGGAATTTTCCGAAAACCGCACAGTTGTGCTTTGTCGTGAAATGACAAAAAAATATGAAGAATTCAGACGCGGTACTGCAGCTGAGCACTTGGAGTATTTTACGGAAAACGAGCCTCGCGGAGAGTTTGTCGTAATTTTGCAGGGCAGCAAAGACGGCTTTGCAGGATGTTTTCAGAATAATGCCGTGACATCTGCTGTTGATTTATCGGACCAGGATATATATAAATGTGTAACAGAATTCATGAATAATGGCATGGATAAAAAGAAAGCCATACGAAGTGCGTGTGAGGCATTGAAAATGGCAAGAAATGCGGTTTATGCGGCGTATGAAAATATTCATCAAAGCAGGGATTGAAAATTAATTTGAAAGAAGGGCATTTAATTGAAAGGTTCAAACTGGAGATATAAAATAGGCACGGATATGTTCAGTTTTATTCCGATAACTGTGCTGCTGGTTGTTTTTGGCGGTGTAAGTGTCTGGCTTTATATAAAAGACAACGGCATTGTATTGTTTACGGGGTTTTTAACTGCTCTTGTTTTATGTATTGCTGTGTACAACGTTTACAGATGTCTGTTTGTAAAACTTTTAATAGGCGAAGACGGTTTTTATCTCCGTACAAAGCCGGGAAACGGTAAATACTATGATTATACTGAAATAACCGAAGCATGGGAAAGCGAAGGCAAGTCGGCAAATGGCGTGGTGAACTATTATCTTAATTACAAAACAGCCGACGGCAATACGGTAAAGTTCCCTTTTAATGCGGCTCAGTCAGAAAGTGCAGAGTACCTGTTGAGCCGAATCAATAATACGGGAGATGCTGATAATGGGGAAACGTATTGATTATGAAAATGGGATTATAAAATAGACGGCAAAACAAACGGAGTGATTCAGATTGTCATTCCGGCGGTTTTAGCCGTCTTTTTCATTGTTTTAACAATAGACCAACTGAAACCCGAACCGAACAAATTTCTGTCCAATATTTTTGTTTCAGGGTATACATTGGACAAAACGGGTTTTACGTTCAAACTAATCCGTGCAACGGAACGTATTACAAGTATTCCGATATTGCAAGCTGCAGCGAGGAACTTTCAGTCATACATCGCAGGCGTGTAAGAGGGAAAATTATTACTATTATTTCAACTTCACGCTGAAAAACGGAGAGAATAAAAAGATTCAGTTTGAAAAGGCTGCTTGCGAAAGAGAATTTAATGTGCTGAAACAAAGAATTGACGGTTACGATTTTAAATTTAGTTTTACCAAATAAATATTATTAAACAGCGAGCCTGCCGTAAAGCCGCAACGGATTTATGGCAGGCTCGCTTAACGAATAACTGTATGTACAATGCAATTACATGCTTGCGTATATATTTGCAAACTCAGCGAGGCACTCGCTGCAGACGTTTTTTCCTCTGAACATCGTGAGTTCTCCCGCATTTGAACAAAATGAACATGACGGAGCGTATTTCTTTAACACTATCATATTTCCGTCGGTAAAAATTTCCATAGAGTCTCTCTCTGTGATTTCCATTCTGCGACGAAGGTCTATCGGCAAAACCACTCTGCCCAATTCGTCAAGTTTTCTTACTACACCTGTTGATTTTAACATAAATAATAACCCCCTTGTAAGTTGCTGTAATAATTTTTACAGCTATATAGTAATTTTATTTTTGAACCCGGTCAACCATAACTGTAATTATTTCCCAAGTATGACTGCGTTTATCTCCATATAAAAAGGAAAATTTTATACATTCGCATACAATTATTTCCCAAAACAAATAGAGAGGAATAATTTATG
>JAFTXL010000170.1 GCA_017464985.1 Clostridia bacterium
CTCTCCGAGCGGGAAGTATGTCTGTTTTGTATTTGTGAAAAGATGAGTGTCTGCGATATTGGTCAGCATTTTTGCCTGAGATGCGGCAGAAGGATTTTCGGATTTCAGTTTCTCAAACAAACTGCTGTCGTCCTGACTGTATGAATGTCTTTTCAGTTCGTTCAAACGTTTTGTATATTTGCGCTGCAGTTTTCTTGAATAAAATAAAAAGTACAGCATAAAGCCCGCTATTGGAATAACCAGCACTACAAGCAGCCAAGGCACCTTATAATCGGGGTTATCATCGGAGGCGATGATGCGGATAACGCAAAAAATTTCCGTGAGCCATGCTGCCATATAAAAGAAAGGCACATAGCAGCATAGTATAACCACGACTCCTATAACTGACAGCACTTCGAGCAGAGTAATGAATACTGCAATGATATATCTTACAGGAATATAATTTACTTCTTTTTCAACTGTTTTATCAATCAGGTCGTACCGTATAGTTTTCTTCATGGAGTTCCTCCGTTTTATTTGAGTTTTCGTGTATTATACCGCAAAAATGACAACAGCGAGAAGCATTTTACTGCGTCTCGCTGTTGTTTATTTATTCAGATGTTGCCTTTTGCTGCGTTAATACGGGCTTCAGCTTCTGCTTTTTTCTTGTTTGCTTCTGCAATCTGTTCGTCGCGTTCCGCCTGCATCATAGCTTTGCGCTTTTTCGGATTTCCCATAGCTTTTGCTTCTTCCCAATTTGCCTTTGACTCAGCTTTAACCGCTGCAAAGTTTGCTTTGTCAACCTCATGCTGTGCGTTTGCACTTTTTTTCATATCCTGAAATGCTTTCTTGAAAAATTCACCCATTGTCATTATCTCCTTATAAAATTTATTTATTCATTATTTTCTCACTGAGTTTTAATATCTGCTCAGCGTATTTTTTCTTGCGTGAGTTCAAAATGCTGTTGTATATAGGATAATTGATGATTGCCAATGTCAATCCGACGATGCCGATGATAATACCGGGAACCATTGCGTCTGTTATACCGAGTGTTTCTCCAATGTCTGTCATTACAAGACTCATACCGCATCCCATAATGATAGCTGCGACTGCGCCGAATACATAGGCGAAGATGTTTGCGGGGCGTTTAACTTTTGTGTCAAGCTCTTTTAATTCGTCAAGCTGTGTATGTTTTTTTTCCGTGTACTGTGTACGTATCTTCTGTACAAGAAATTCTTGGTCGTTTTTATTCATAGCGATTACCTCTTTCTGTTTTGTTATGATTGAATTATATTGAGTCTATGTTTTTAAAAGTTTTACGAAATGTTTCTGTTTTGTTAATCTTAGTTTTTATTAAAGTGCTTTACGGAGCAGATGCGGTGTATGATTTCACATATAAAACTGTTTCGCTGCTGTATGTCCCCAGAGATAAACTTTGAGAATTTTTGTGAAAATCAGGGGCAATCGTATGGATAGAATAGTCAGAATTGATATTTAACTGTTATTCTACCGCTTTAAGTGATTCAGCCATATTTATTTTATTGATTTGTCTTTTCATCACTTGATTTACAATTACAGCAAACAGAACAGTAGTAACGAAAGACAGAATATAGCTTACAGGACTTACACAGTTGTTAAAGGTAATCATATCAATTTTTACCATATTCATTACGGCAGTAAGAAAAAGCTTTCCGAGAGGCAGACCGATAATGCTTGCTGCAACTGATAAAATAAGGTTTTCTTTCAGTACATAGCTGTCGGTTTCCTTGGGATAGAATCCGAGCACCTGGACAGTCGCAATCTCACGGCTCCTTTCCGCAATATTGATATTAGTCAGATTGAAAATGACAATAAATGCCAAAGCGCCGGAGCAGAAAATGATAAGCCAAATGATGTAATTGAGACATTCAAGCGCGTCGCTTATATTTGCTTCCATTGATCCAAGCTGTATTATATTTGTGATTTCCTCGATATCTGTAATTCCTTTTGAAAGGTCATCAATGTTTCCGCCAGCAGTGATGAGTGCTGTATTTTCAGAATATTCGCTGAAAAGATTTGTATATGTATCTGAGGACATGACAACATAGTCGTAAATATGATTGTCGAATACAGAGCTGACCGTTACCGTTTCATACTCTGTGCCGTCTTTGCGTATCCGCATAGTATTACCTGCTGAAAGCGAAAGCTTTTCCGCTATTTTAGGACTTATAATGACTTCTCCCGATTGCGGCGCGGATACCGATTCGTCTCCTCTGTGAAAGTCCCAAAATTCAGAAAGTTCTCCTGCGTTACGGAAACACAGCAAATTGACAGAATTCATAGATTCATCGCCGGTTATGTCTGCATATCCTGAAAAGACAGTGATATAATTTTCAACTGATTCAAGTTCATTAAGTTTGTTAATTGCCGTTTCCCGGTCTTTGGTGTCAAAACTTGCTTCAATATCATATTTCTGAATAGAACCGAATTGAAGCTCGCCTACATCGATCATTGAGTCACGTACACCAAATGCGGTTACAACAAGACCGGCGCAGCAGCTTATGCCGACCAGCATCATTATAAGTCTCTGCTTGTACCTGAAAATGTTGCGGACAGTGATTTTCTGCAAAAAGCTTAATCTTTGCCAGATCGGTTTTATGTGTTCCAAGAAAACTCTTTTTCCGGCTTTGCCGGCGTGGGGGCGGATAAGCGCCGCCGGTACGCTCATAAGTTCTTTGCGGCAGGAGATAATTGTACTGCCGAGAATGCTGATCAGTGAAATTGCCAGGGTAATAATTGCAAGTCCGGCGCTGAATAAATATGAAATAGGCGCAAAATTATATATTTCATTATACACAAGCCAGAATATTTTAGGCAGACCCCATGTGCAGACAAAGAATCCGATTGTCCAGCCGATTATCGTAGCGCTGCCGGCATAGAGCAGGTATTTGCCCATGATCGCGCCCCTGCTGAAGCCCATTGCTTTTAAAACACCTATCTGAGTGCGTTCCTCGTCAACCATTCTCGTCATTGTAGTGATACATACAAGTATAGCTATGGCCATAAAGAATATTGGAAAGATGTTTGCGACGCCGCTGATAATGCCTGTGTCATTTTTAAAACTGACATATCCTGCATTTTCACTGCGCGTCAATATATATGTAACAGGTTCTTCAATATCTGTCTGCACTGCAAGCTCGGGGGTAAGTCCGTTTTCTGTAAGAATATTTTGATAACGGCTGTCTGCGATGCTATTGCATAAATTTGTAATTTCATCTTTATAGCGGTCAATCAATTCTTCATATTCATCGCTGTAAATGTCAGCGGATTCTTTCAGCGTTAAATTTATTTCAGTAAATACATTACCTGCAAATGCGGACTGCGGTATGTACAGAAAAGTGTAAATGGCACCGTTGCCGATGTCTGTAGTTCCGCGGTCGATGCCTAGATGCAGCGGAGAATCGGCAAGCCCTACAATAGTAAATTCTGTTGTGTTTAAATGTGCGGTAACTGAGCTGCCGCTTTCGTCTGATAAAGAAAATGTCTTTCCTATATCATCTTCGGTAAATCTGTCAGTATCGGCAAGACACTCGTTTTCGGATGTCGGAAGTCTGCCGGCGGTGAGGGACGGAAGATTTACTTTTTCTGTAAGTGCGTATAATTTAAACGGATGTATTGCATTATCATGCCATACCAGTACATCGGTGCTGTTTGAGACTTCTGCTGTTTCTACGAAGTCCAATTCGGAAAAGCGTTCTGCGTTTTCTTCTGTAAAACCTAGTGTAGAGAAAAGACGGAAATCGTACAGGTTTTGGTCGGCAAAGTACTTATTACCTGTTTCTATCATGGCATCAGTTGTTACTTTCAAGCCGGCAAAAAAACCTGCGCTGAGTGCAACGATTAAAAGCAGCGCCATAAATCTGCCGAAATGATTGCGTATTGTTCTTCGTGTCATTTTAAATACTGAAGACATCTTTATCACCACTCAATCTTTTCAATGGGCATCGGATTAGGGTTGATGCTGTTTGAAATTATCCTGCCGCTTTTTATACGTATAATGCGGTCGGACATCGGAGCAATAGCTTGGTTGTGGGTAATGATTATGACAGTAGTTTTACGTTCCTTGCTCAAATCGTAAAGAAGTCTAAGAACGGCTTTGCCGGTTACGTAATCAAGGGCTCCTGTAGGTTCGTCGCAAAGAAGCAGCTGCGGATTTTTTGCAAGAGCACGCGCAATGGAAACACGCTGCTGTTCGCCCCCTGAAAGCTGAGCGGGAAAATTGTTCGCGCGCTCAGAAAGACCGACCATAGAAAGGGCATCTTCTGCCGGAATAGGCGCTTTACAGAGCTGCGCCGCTATTTCAATATTTTCAAGTGCAGTGAGGTTCGGAATAAGATTATAAAACTGAAAAACGAAACCAACATCATGGCGCCTGTATTCAATAAGTTCTTTTTTGCTGAGCGCTGATACATTTCTGCCGTCAAAGTGTATTTGACCGCTTGTGACGGTGTCCATACCGCCGAGCATATTCAGCAGTGTTGTTTTGCCTGCGCCGGACGAACCGAGCAATACGCAGAAATCGCCTTTGTTTACATGGAAACTGACTTTTGACAGCGCGTTAATTTTCGCATTTCCTGTTCCGTAGCTTTTTGTTACTTTGTCAAATTCAATGTAGTGTTCAGACATGATTGATGTAGTCTCCTTATCATCAAATATTTTAAATTATATTTTGATATTTATAATATAATGAAATTTTCAAAAGTGTATGAACTTAATATCTCTGTTTATTGACATCCTTTTACTCTATAGGCGTTATTTGTA
>JAFTXL010000171.1 GCA_017464985.1 Clostridia bacterium
AGTGCTATTGCCGAAATTACAAATACAGCCGCAATCGCAAATCCAATAAAGTTCTTTATAACAAGCAGCAGTACCATCATTGCTATTGTCCATATAATTTCACTTCTCGGGTCCGCTCTGTGGAATACTGAATTTCCGGGAATATACTGACCGATAGAAACTTTCATATTATCAATCCACCCCCGTCAATATATTTTTCATCACTGAAACCGCATCCGATACAGTATACACATCACGTGAAATGAACGAATATTCACGGTTCAGCCTGATAAACAGCTTTGTAATTTCCGGCACAGAAAGCCCTGCTTCCGTCAGAAGTTCATTTTGAGAAAACACTTCCCTCGGTGTTCCGTCAATTAAAATACGTCCGCTATTCATTACTATAACTCTGTCCGCAATCTCGGCAATATCTTCCATGCTGTGGGAAACAAGCACAACAGCGGTACCACGCTCATCACGCATACGCTTTGCAAAGCTGAGAATTTCTTCTTTTCCTGACGGATCAAGTCCTGCAGCAGGTTCATCAAGAATAAGGTATTCAGGATTCATTACAATGACACCTGCTATCGCAACACGTCTTTTCTGACCGCCTGATAAATCATATACAGACCGTTCGAGAAGCGCATCGCTTATACCAACAATTTCCGCGGCACTGAGAACGGCCTTACGTTCATCCTCCGGACTCAGTTTTAATTTTTTTAACCCAAATGCTATATCCTTATATACTGTTTCTTCAAAAAGCTGGTATTCCGGATACTGAAAAACATACCCTACCGATTTTCTTAAGTCCCTTACATTCTTTTTATTCAAAAGAATATCATTTATATATACTTTTCCGCCTTTTTTTTCATCAGCAAGTATCAGACCGTTTAAATGCTGCATAAGAGTTGATTT
Organism: Clostridia bacterium; assembly: GCA_017464985.1. The sequence goes on from JAFTXL010000171.1 coordinate 895, forward strand.
GCCGCTTCCTGTATGGCCTATTACACCTACAAATTCACCTTTTTTTATTTCAAGTGAAATGTCGTGTATAGCGTCTTTCGCAAACGGCGTGCCGGGCATATAGGAGAAACTTACTTTTTCAATTTTAATTGACATCTCATGCCCCTCCTTTTATAACACCTTTGTCAATAAGTGATTTTATATACGCATATGCTTCATCAACAGTGAGAATATCACTTTCAACGTCATATCCAAGTTCATTTAAAGCAGAAAACATTCTCGCTGTCTGAGGCAGCTCAAGTCCTGCTTCTTTTATAATGCTGTGCTTTGAAAATATCTCTTTCGGAGTTCCCGAGCATAAAAATTTTCCGTTATTTATAATCATTACTCTGTCAGCATGAACAATTTCATCCATATGATGAGTAATTAGAATCACGGTAATACCGTTTTCTTTATTCAGCTTTTTTATTGTATTTATTACATCTCTGCGTCCGCTCGGATCAAGCATCGCAGTCGCTTCGTCAAGGACAATGCACTCAGGCTGCATAGCAAGTACACCGGCAATAGCTACACGCTGTTTTTGACCGCCGGACAAAAGATGAGGCTCTGTTTTTCTTTCCTGCTCAAGTTTAACTGTTTTAAGCGCATATTCAATCCGCTCAATCATCTCATCACGCGGAACACCTAAATTCTCAAGTCCGAACGCAACATCTTCTTCAACAGACATGCCTACAATCTGATTATCCGGATTCTGAAATACCATTCCGACGTTTGATCTGATATTCCACAGATTTTCTTCATCATCTGATTTAATTCCGTTTACATATACCGCACCTGAATCAGGAATAATAAGCGCATTTGTAAGACGCGCGACAGTTGATTTTCCGGATCCGTTTCTTCCGACAATCGCAATAAACTCCCCCTTTTTTATTGAAAAAGAGATGTCTTCAACTGCCATGTGACGCGACGCAGAAAGCACTTCGAAATCTTCCTGATTGCCTTCCTCATCATCAGCATCGTATGAAAAAAATACATTTTCAAATTTTATAAATTCATCATTATTCATTGTCAAACGGAATCCCCAAATGTCTGTACGCGGCAGGTGTAGCAACACGTCCGCGCGGTGTTTTATTTATAAATCCAAGCTGCAAAAGATACGGCTCGTACACATCTTCAATAGTTGTCATATCTTCGCCGGTCGCGGCAGATAATGTTTCAAGCCCTACAGGTCCGCCTACGAACTTTACGATTATAGTGCTGAGCACATTTCTATCAACATTATCAAGCCCTAAAGAGTCTATTTCAAGTGCATCAAGACAGTGATCCGCAATATCCGCGGTGATAATACCGTCCCCTTTTACCTGTGCAAAGTCTCTTGCTCTTTTTAAAAGTCTGTTTGCTATACGAGGCGTACCTCTTGACCTCATAGCAATAGACATAGCACCCATATCGTCAATATCAGCATGTAAAATATTTGCCGAACGCTTGATTATTTTTGCAAGTTCCTGATTTGTGTATAATTCAAGACGATTTATTACACCGAATCGGTCACGAAGCGGAGCTGTAAGAAGACCTGCTCTTGTTGTTGCGCCGATTAAAGTAAATTTCGGCAAATCAAGTCTTAAAGAACGCGCGGCAGGACCTTTTCCCATAATTATATCAAAAGAAAAATCCTCCATAGCAGGATACAATATCTCTTCAACCGTTTTATGCATTCTGTGAATTTCATCAATAAACAGCACATCGTATTCATTGAGATTTGTAAGAAGACCTGCAAGGTCTGCTGCTTTTTCGATTGCCGGTCCTGATGTAATTCTGATATTGACCCCCATTTCAGATGCGATAATAGATGCAAGAGTTGTCTTTCCTAGTCCCGGAGGTCCGTAAAGCAGTACGTGATCAAGCGGCTCGCCACGCTGTTTTGCGGCCTGAATGAATACTTCCAAATTTTCTTTAACTTTTTCCTGACCGACATATTCCGAAAAATGTCTCGGTCTTAAATTGATTTCGTCGGAATCTTCATACTGTGCTTCCATGCCGACTAATCTGCTTTTGTATTCTTCAAAATCACTCATTACTGCCTCCTGTTACGGATTTTTGTTTTTACAATTATATTATATCGAATTTTTAAGTGCTGCTTTTACCATATCTTCAAGAAGCATACCCTCTTTATATACTTTCTTTACAGCAGCGTTCGCTTGCTGTGAGGAATATCCAAGCACCATAAGAGCTTCTGCTGCTTCAGATAATACATCTGAGCTTAACTCATCAATTATATCACCTTTTTCACTGGGATTAAATGCAATTTCCTTTTTGACTTTGTCTTTAAGTTCCAAAACTATACGCTGCGCAAGTTTCGGTCCGACACCTTTTGTTTTGCAAAGTGCCTTATGATTTCCGGACGAAACAGAAATGCAAAAATCTGACGGAGACATTGACGACAATATAGCAAGCGCCATTTTAGGACCTACTCCGCTGACTGATATCATCATCAAAAATGTATTCAATTCCTCATATGATGCAAAACCGTACAGTGACAGCTCGTCCTCTTTTACATTCAAATATGTATATACTGTAGCCCTTTGACCTTGTTCAAGATTTGCAATCGTGTTAATAGATGTATTGACCCTGAAACCCACGCCGTTTACATCAACAACACAGTAATCAATTCCTTTTATTTGAATTATTCCGCTGATATATTCAAAC
>JAFTXL010000172.1 GCA_017464985.1 Clostridia bacterium
GTATACCACGAGAGATGATGACATCTTACATTTATTCCGTAAAACGCCTGCCATATTCCTACCGCCTTATGGCCTTTAAAATCCATCTGCCAGCCTGTACATCCGTAAAGCTCTGACAGTTTCCACTTCTTGCCGGTCTGACGTGCGGCAGAGTCAAGCTGTTTCGGAACCCAATAACACCGGTTGCCCTCCGACAAAATATCTATTCCCGGTACTCCCATATGCTGATAAAACCGCATTACCGAACCGCTCGGCACAGTCTGATTCATGAGTGAATCTTCGTGCAGTATATGTCCCGTAAAATCGATACCGTGCTTTTCACACCAACGGTTAATGGGTATCGCAAAACGCTCTATGAAAAGGTTGTCCGCCAAATCTATATAATCGTGCTTTACCGGAGCAAGTATTTCACCTTTTTTGCGGTAAAAAAGCTCGGGAAGAATTTTTTCAGCATCGTATCTGTATCTTTTTCTGAATTCATCAAAGATATCGTCTGTCCATGCAACAGCACAGCTTATTATTCCGTCTTCAGAAATGGAATAATTTCCCATCATTTTTCCGCGGTGAGGTTCATCGGTAAATATGCCTTTTATAATTGTGCCCAGCCGTTCCCCGCACTCGTTTTTATATCTCTCATGTGTAAGTTCTATGAATTTTTCAACGGCTTCTCTCATCATGGTATCTATGTATGTAGTTCCGTTATAAACACTTTCAGGAGAATCGTATACTATGGAAAATTTCAGTATTTTATATCCGTCTCCGCAGACTGCGGACAAATCCGTGTCACTTTCAATTCTAAAATAATCATATATGTTTATGCCGTCAATTTTCGCCGCGAATGCACTGTATACAGTTTCGTCCCACACAAACTGCTCCGGCTTCATTTCATACAGATACATTGATTTCATACGGTACTTTGGATTTTGCGTAACTTTTCCTCCGGCACTTCCGCTTGGCCATCGGTCCTCATCATAAAGCCACGCCTCCATGCCGATTTTTTCGCTGTGGTCTGATACTGCATTTATGCATTTAAACCAGTCTTCACCCAGGTATTCTGTGATTAGCCCTGCTCTGGAATGCATAAAGTATCCTCCAAGACCCATTTCTTTCATTATGTCAGTCTGCCTGATAAGCTCTTTTTCTTTGAGCTCACCGTTCCACGACCAAAATGGTTTGCCTCTGAATTCTGTACCGGGATTTTTAAATCTCTCAGACAAGTTTTCCACGCCTTTATTCAAAAACTCACTCTTCATAACTGCTTGATTGTCTCCGAAATATTTTCTAAAAATGATACTGCAATTTTACTATTCCTGATATTTTTAGTCAATTATATCATCCGTGCAAAGAGTATCTTAATGTTCTTGGTGTTACATTGACACCTATTGATGCTTTTTCTTTGTATTGCCGTACTATCTTCCAAAAACCCTGCCTTGTCATACGCCGTCCGTTCGTATTCACAAACAGCGCACTCTCATTTTCTATGACTATCAAAGGCCTGCACTTTGAAATATACTGCACTATTGCATCACTTACTTCATCCGAAAGAGGATAAATCCGTTCTCTTCCGTTTTTGTTGACAACTATTACCCTATCTTTAACGATAAAATCACTGATATCGAGTGCTGTCATCTCTGATGCCTGTATGCCGCATTTTGCGACAAGACATATCATGGCATAATCTCTCATACCTTTCATGCTTTCCTTTTTAATGACATTTAAAAGCCTCACTATTTCCGATGACGCAAGCCTTTTTGGTTCTCTCCTTATACGCTGCGGCAGTTCTATTCCCTCACACGGATTCTCGTCTATATATCCTTGCTGTTCTAGATATTTACTGTAATTCTTTACTGCAGCAACACACCTGAGAATCGTTGCCGCCGACTTTCCGCTGTCTTTCATATGCAGCATATATGAAAGAATATCACTCTGCGTAAAAAACATTTCATCGGGTGATTTTTTCAAAGTCTCCATAAAGCCTTCAATGTCATATCTGTACGAATTTATGGTATTTCCGCTCAATTCTGTTTCATTTTTCAGATAATCAAGGTATTGTTTTAACATTTTATAAGCACCTCACAAATTATTCCGATTATAGAAATTAAAAACGCTGCTATGAATAACATTGTGTTTTTTAGTACGGTTCTCTGTTTTCTGCAGTACATCACACCGCACCCTGACATTAAAAGCAGTGATGTCACCGTGAAGAATTGGCACGGCAATGATTTCAGAACCATGAGTGCGGCCGCGCCTATTGAGAAGCATTTCAAAAAACCCGCCACCATGAATCCTATACAAAAGCCTTTTACAGCAAGCAGAAATGCCCCGGCGGCCACAGCCGCCGGGGTAAAACTGCACACGTATAAAATGATTCCGAATGTGCAGTTTCCTTTTAACGCTTCGTATATGACATCGTTTCTGTCAATCCCACGTTTAAGCATTGTACTGTAATTTGAAAAAATGACTGCTGCTTCTCTCACAAGCGCATCATTCAAACATCCGAATGTAAACGCCCCGGCGCAGCTTCCTGCCGCAAGAGCTACAAAAAAAACAATATAATACGGTTCTGCTTCCTGAAAATGATATTTGAGCAATTTTGTTAAATTCCCTGCTGCCATAATGCGGCTCCCATGCAGTAGTCACGTTACATTTATATTGAATAAGCTACTGAATTATTACGCTGTAAAATAAAAATAAGAGAGCCGCGTTGGAAGAGCTAAACTTTGCTCTTCCAACGCGGCTCAAAATAAATATACTGATCAACAACAAAATTATAGGTGCATATTCCGCTCCGCCAGCAAAATGGCTATTACCGTTTTGCTGTCCGTAATCTCTCCGCTTTGCACCATTTTCACAAGTTCGGACAGCGGATATTTAAGCACATGAAGAAATTCTTTCTCATCTCTGTTTGGATTGCCCTTTTTCAGTCCGGTTGCAAGGTACACATGAATTTTCTCAGAACAATATCCCGGTGTCGGATAAAAAGAAATGAGATGCTCAACGTTTTTCGCAATAAGTCCGGTTTCCTCAGTGAGTTCGCGTACCGCACATTCAAAAGGATCCTCCCCTATTTCAAGTTTTCCCGCAGGTATTTCAATAAGGTTTTCGCCGGGTGAAATTCTGTACTGCCGTACCATGTAAACATCGCCGTTTTCATCAACCGGAATGACCGCAGAACCGCCGCTGTGCCTTACGACTTCGCGTTTTGCAAGTGTTCCGTCAGGAAGTGACACATCGTATTTTAATGCTTTAAAAACCTTGCCATCGAAAACAGTTTCAGTTTTTTCTATTTTTTCAAAAAGCTCGCCTGTGTAAGCGCTATGCCTGTCTGCGCCAGCGTTTTTGCTTGACACGGCAGCCTCAGTGCCGCTGTTTCTGACGCA
>JAFTXL010000173.1 GCA_017464985.1 Clostridia bacterium
ATGAGTACTATAGGTAAGGTTGATGAGCTCATGGTCAACAGATTATTTGGAGCGTGTCAGGCTGAGGCAAAGAGGAGATACGGTTTAAAAATCGGTTCGGAAGAGAACAAGGTGAAAGCCGGAGAGCTTCTCCGTGAAGTTATTCTCGATACACAGCAAAGCTCGTTTGCTACTGAGTGGTCTGCCGCGATGCGTTCTCAATCGGAGATTACAAAGGCATTTACAATGTTCGGTGCGGATTCAATGAAAGCTTGTTCACGTTTCATTGATTCTTTCGGAGAGTTTACGACATTGCGGACAAGACTTAAAGAGGCAAAGAAAGCAAATAATAAATCAGAGATTGAGAAGCTTGAAAAGCAGCTTAAAAAAGCTTCGAGGAACATCGGAAAGCAAACTGCTACTATATGCGCTTCTGCTGTATACATGACTGCTATTGCTGAGCTTATGCGTTTCTTGCTGAATAAAGATGATGAAGATGATAAAGGTATAGCGGAGCGGCTTGCGTATGAAACTGTTGGTAATATAATAGGTATGGTTCCTATTGTGAGGGATTTATATGGGTATTTTGCTGACGGTTATGATTTGGATAATTACGCATACAGTGCGGTGAATGATATGCTCAGTGCTTCTCAGTCGCTTTTTGATGTGTTGTCCGGCGCTGCGTCGGGTAGTGTTGCTACCGGAAATGATTCCGCAAAGATGCTTCGCAAGGTTTTATATTCCGCAGGGCAGCTTATGGGTATTCCGACAAGGAATATGTATAATTATACTGTGGGAATTATACGAAGATTTGATGAGGGTACTGCATATAAAATTGATAGTAATTTTAAGACTGTAAGTTACAGTTCTGATTTGAGCAAGGCTCTTGCGGAGGGCAATGACGATCTTGTTGATACTATTATGGGAATGATGATTGCCGGAGTGGGTGAGTATTCTGATAGTACGAAGAATGCTATGGCTGAGCTGTACAGCAAGGGTTATGATTGCCTGCCGCGTGCTGTAAGTGATACGTTAACTTATAACGGTGTTGAGTATACTGTGAGCGCGGAACAGTACAGTACGTTTAAAAAGGTATACGGAGAGGCTAACAGCATGGTTAATAGTGTTGTGTCTTCTAAAAGTTTTTGGTCTGCAGATGAGGAAACTCGTGCAAAGATGATCAATTTCGTGTATGATACTTACTACGCTTTGGCACGTGCTGAGGCTCTTGGTTTGGAGCTTGATTCAAAGAGTGCTTTGTTTTCTGAGGCGATTGATATTGATAAGCTTGCTTCTGTTGTTGCAATTGCGCAGAGCCTTACCGCGGATACTGATGAGAACGGCAAGGCTATCAGCGGGACAAAGAAAGCTAAAGTGCAGAAGTATATTGCTTCGCTTGGTCTGACTGCTGTTCAGAAGTATATGATTATGGGATATCTCGGGTATTCCAATGTTTACGGCGGTTCTGCTGTTAAGCGGTATATCAATAAGCTTTCTTTAAGTGCAACAGAAAAAGAGCTTCTGTACAAATGGAGCGGATATGCGGCGTAAAATGTATTGTTTATAACAAAAAAATCACTTCCATACACTTGGGGCGTAAGAACTTGCACATCTTGAGATCATAGGCACAATGTGTACACAGCTTCTTGACGGAGTATCGTGTAAGCAGCTTAAAGAAGCCGGATACGACACAACATATGTGGCACACGGAATAGGTGTATATCCTTCAAATGCGTCAGGAGTTCCCTTTACCGCTGCTTACATTCAGTCAAAAGGTGATCCTGTAACAGACCTTACAGAAAACCTTGCTGCTGAGCAAAAAGCAAAACAGACATATGAGTATTTGCTTGACATGGCAGATGACCCTGATGTTATTGCTCCGCTTAAGTTTCTCAGAGCAAGAGAAGTAGTACATTTCCAGAGATTCGGCGAAGCTTTGCAGAAAGTTCAGGAGCTGAATGCGGCGAAAAAGTATTATTGATAATATTGATTAAAAAGCAATAAAATTTTGCTGATAAAAATTGTCCCGGTTAATTCTGTTTTAATTATATACAGTTGTATACAGTTATATACAGTATTACCGGGGCGATGTATGTATTGAGCAAAATTGCAGTAGATAAAAACAACTTGACTGAAATAAATATGGGGTTTTAAATAATAGTTACAGACGGTGATTTTGAAGCGCCGTCAATTGAGAGAGTATATAAGTTTAACTTTTTGGATGAAGAATCTTCCGCAGATTTGAAAGGGGTTATTTATGATAACGAATATAAGGGATTATCCACAGCAATTCCGTTTCATGAGGGTGCAAGTGGCAAAAGATTTATCGAAGCCTACGATAGAAATACTGTACTCGATTTTGGAGAGTTCTCCGGATATAGAGCAGACAGCCGGGGAACTGGCAGATCTGATGGAGCGGTGCGAAACCGAAGAGGAGCTAAACAGAGAACTCGAAAGATTGTACGGTCATACGAAACAGAAGACGGAGGAATAATAACCGAGTATTCTGACGGTACGACAGAGACGGTTAAGCCGGAGGAAAGAGTACAAGGTAAAAAAAAGATAAAGCCAAGTCTAAAATATACGGTTGATAATAAGGCAGTTGTTGTTATAGAAGATGATATTCTTGCAAATATTCCTAAGTCAGAATGGGTTTCTGCTGTCAAAGGTACGATAAAAAACAAGTTTTCAGAGGGCATTCCTGTTAGCGGAAGATTAGTAAAGGTTAATCTAAAAACGCGCAATGAATTTACTAATTCAAAAAACACACAAAATTATCGAAATCGGTCTGAAATAATTTACAAAGATAAATTTAAATCAGCTAATAATTTGGATGAGATTGTTCTTGCATCGACAAATTACGTGAATGAGGATTTGAATCATGAACGAAAGGACAATTTCAAAGAATTTGCACGTGGCGATGTTCTTATGAGAATTGGCAGGAATGATTATAGTGCAAAAGTTATAGTTGGTTTTACTGCACAAAATGAGATGGTGTTGTATGATGTTATAAATTTTACTCCTACAACTATAACATTGAAAAAAGCTGATGTGAGTTCGCCGGCCATTCAAAAACAGAAGACCAGTAGCAGCACATCAGCTGATTCCAAACTATCACAAGATGTGAGTAGTGTCAATAATAATTCTACGCAAAACACCAAAAATAATTCACAAAAAATTCAGCCGTCTTTAAAGGAAAAGCCTCCGTATACTGCTGAGGAAAAAGCCGAATACTATATGAATCGGGCTTTGGAAAATGCGGATGATAGGTTGCATCAGATAACAGACCGACAGGAACACACTGATATAGCTGCAGCTAAGGAGCTGTATGGCAAGAAATACACGAAGGCA